>JBJMMQ010000064.1:0-6484 GCA_045804705.1 Chloroflexota bacterium | reverse complement strand
TGGGCGTCGACAGGCGCGTCGACCAGGTCGTCGAACGCGACGCTCATCCGGGCCTCAGTGGCCCGCGGCCGTCTCGCCGCGCGCCCGCGCGTCGAGTGCCTGGTCGAGCGCCTCCTCGAAGATCGTCACGACCCGGTCGATCGTGTCGCCCTCGGCATGCGCCTCGCACATGAACCACGGCTCGCGCGAATCCGGCTCCGGCATCGCACCGCGGGCGATCATCCCGGCCGCGACGAGGTCGTAGAGGTCGTGATCGGTGGCCGCCCAGCCGCGGTAGTCGGTCGGGATCTGGTCGGCGAACATGACCCCGAACATCGAGGGATGACCCGTGAAGACGTGTGGGAGGCCGCGGCCGTTGGCGACCTCGTGGACGCCGTCCTGGATCCGCTCGCCCGTCCGCCGGATCGTGTCGAGGGCATCGGTGTCGCGGATGATCTCGAGCGTCCTGGTCGCCGCGGCGGCCGCGACCCGGTTGCCGGCGTACGTCCCGCCGTGGCTCACCTTGTCGGGCAGGAGGCTCATGATCTCGCGCCGGCCCGCGAACGCCGCGGCTGGGTAGCCGTTGCCCATCGCCTTGGCGTAGCTCGCGAGGTCGGGCCGGATGCCGAAGTATTCGGCGGCGCCGCCCTTGGCGAACCGGAAGCCGGTCTTCACCTCGTCGAAGATGAGCAGGACGCCGAACTCCTCGGTCAGCGCCCGGAGTCCTTCGTGGAAGCCCGGCCTTGGCAGGATCCCCTGCGCGTTGCCGAGAACGGGCTCGACGATCACCGCGGCGATATCGTCACCCTCGGCCTCGAACAGCCGGCGGAGGAACTCCAGATCGTTGTACGGCGCCGGGATGACCGTCTCGGCGACCGCCTCCGGGATGCCCCGGCCCCAGGCGAGCCGGACGGGGTTCGCGCGATCGCCGAGCTCGCCGACGTCGTTCGGGAGCACGCTGATCAGCGCGTAGTCGTGGACGCCGTGGTACTGGCCCTCGAACTTCACGATCTTGTCGCGGCCGGTGTACGCCCGGGCGACTCGCATCGCATGCATGGTGGCTTCGGTGCCCGACACCGTCATTCGCGCCTTGTCCACCCAGCCGGTCAGCTCCTTGACGAGCTCCATCGCCCGGATCTCGTCCTCGGACGTCAGGGAGAAGCTGACGCCGAGGCGCATCCGCTCGTTGACGTAGTCGTCGACCCGCTCGTCACCGTGGCCGAGGATGACCGGGCCGTAGCCCATCCGCAGGTCGATGTACTCGTTGCCGTCGAGGTCCCAGACCATCCCGCCTTTGCCACGATCGACATAGACCGTGTCCTCACCCCACGCACGGAAGTTCGAGTCGGTACCGCCGGGCATCGTCTCCAGCGCGCGCGCATAGAGTGCGGATTGGGTGGTCCGGCGGAGGCTCGGCGTCGTCGTCGTGGCGGGCTCTGTGGCCATGAGGTCCCTCGTGATGCGGTCAGGAACGACCCGGTCCACGAGACGGCCGTTGCGCACCACGGGACAGGTCCGCCCGCATCGTGCCATAGCCCCGATACGTCGTCAACGCGATTTTCGTTCCCTAGAACGACCGCAACGACGAATCCCGCACGCGTGAACCGCCAAAGTCGACGTGAACCGTCAGACGGGCGTCGCCAACCAGGTGGGCAGCTCGCGGCTCAGCGTGGCCAGGGGCAGGGACCCGTGACCGAGGACGGCGTCATGGAAGGCGCGCAGGTCGAAGCCCGATCCGTCTCGTTCCGTCAGGGCCGCACGAAGCCGTTGGATCTCTCGCTGACCGATCTTGTACGTGAGAGCCTGGCCGGGCCAGGCGATGTACCGGTCGGTCTCGATGACCGCATCGGTCTCGGTCAGGCCGGATGACTGCAGGAAGTCGATGGAGCGCTGGCGCGGCCAGCGCAGGGCGTGCAATCCGGTGTCGACGACCAGCCGCGCAGCTCGCCAGGCCTGTGCGTCGAGCATCCCGAACCGCTCGCGCTCGTCCCGGAAGAGCCCCATCTCGTCGGCCAGCCGCTCGCTGTAGAGGCCCCATCCCTCGACGTAGGCGCCACCGACCATCCGTGCCCCGAGGCGACGGAAGGTGTTGAGCCGCGGGTTCTCCATCTCGAGCGTGATCTGGAAGTGGTGGCCCGGGACGGCTTCGTGGAACGTCGTCGTGGCGAGGGTCGTGTACATCCGGCTCGGCAGGTCGTAGCCGTTCGCGTAGTAGATGCCGCGCCGCGCGCCATCGGGGGTGGGCGGGTAGTAGTACGCGAAGGGCGCATCCTTCTCCTTGTATTCCTCGACCGCACGGACATCGCATGCGGCACGAGGCAGGACGCCGAAGTAGCGCGGTGCGACCGCCATCGCGCGCTCGATGTCCTCGGTGGCGCGGGCGACGAGCTCCTCCTTCGTCCTCGGATGGTTCTCGGGGTCGACCACGAGCGCCTTCCGATACGCGACCGTGTCGTCCCCGAAGCCGGCGTCGCTGGCGATGATCCGACGCTCCGCCTCGATCTCCTCGAGCTCCTCGAGGCCGATCCGGTGGACCTCCTCAGGGTCGAGATCGAGGGTGGTCCAACTGCGGATCGCCGTCCGGTAGATGGCCTCGCCGTTCGGCGCCGACCAGATCCCGGGCTCCTCGCGGGTGGCGGCGAGGTAATCGCCGCGGAGGGCGTCGAGGAAGGCCGTGTCGGCCGGGATGACCACGTCGCGGACGACGTCGCGGATCCGCTCCCGATCGGCCTCGTCGGCGACCTGGGCCATGGACGGCACGATGGCCGATTCGATCGGGACGGAGAGCATCCGCTCGATCTGCGCGATCGTCCGCTCGGCGACGATCCGCGGCGCTGTCAGGCCGCTCGCGAGCCCCTCGCGAAGGATGTCCACGTTGGCTGCCATGAACGCCGGATAGGCGTGGAGTCGCGCGATGAACGCCTCGAGACGTTCCGGCGTATCGGCAGCCTGGAACTGGGTGAGCTGCGGCAGGAGCTGCTGGGGGCCGCCCATCTGATCCACGACGCGGAGCTGGTAGAGGTGCTGATCGTCCTCCTCGACCTGCAGATCGGCGATGACCTGGAGCATGTCGAGCGTGATCCGGTCCTCGGTCGGCAGGCCGTCGGTCGGGACCGCGGCGGCCTTGGCGGCCGTCTCCTGCATCAGGTTGCGGACCGCTGCGCGACCGGCGGGACTCGGGTCGTCGAGGCGGTCGGCGTAGCGCTCGTCGCCGTAGAACGTGGCCGTCGTCGGGCTGAGCTCGAGAAGCGACTCCCAGAAGTCTTCGGCGAGCGCGTCGACGGACGCCGGATCGAGGTCGCGGTCGGTCACAGTGCAACTCCTGCGTGGCCGGCTTGGCCGGCGTGGGGGAAGGTCCGGCAAGCCTACCGCGGTCGTGAGGCAGTCGCCCGCGTCACGAGTCGAACAACGGCATCTGCTCATCGCCTCGCTCCGCCCCGGTGTCGAGCCCAAGGTACGGCTCGAGGTCGCCGAGATCGAGCGGATCGGCCCCGAGGACCGTCCGGAGCTGGTCCGACTTGATGACGTGCCAGTTCCCGGCGTCCATCGCGGCGCGGAGGAGCGGCGAGCGATCGAGCTTGAACCGGACGAGCTCGGCCCGCTCGGGAGCGATGACCAGGAACCGCACGATCGCGTCGTCGGGCGGGATCCGGGCGTGGCGGCGGAGGACGGTCTCGCCGAGCATCGCGGTCCACTCGACCTCGAACAGGAAGGCCGCCTTACCACGTGCGTACCAGATGCCGTCGACCTCGGCGAGGTCCTCGGCGGACGGCCCGATGCCCCCGAGATACAGTCGCCGTTCACTCGGCTCGAGCAGGTCACCGAGGGTCCCGCCGTCGTGCCGGCGGCTCTGCTCACGCTGCCCGATCCAGGTCTTCATGCCGAGGCGCCGACCCGCCGCTGCGATCGTCGCCAGGAGCTCGGTGTGCTCCTGGCTGCGGCTCCGGAGGTCGTCGTCGGTCGAGACGCGATCGGGGCTGCTCGATGGGCTCCGATAGCTCGCCAGACAGGCATCGATCAGCGCATCGTCCGCGAGATCGTGGCCAGTGAACATCGTCGCCATCCGCTCAGCGAATGCGGTCTCCGAGATCGGACCGGCGGTCGACAGGAGGCTGTAGACCGCCCATTCCACCCGATCCGCGAGCGGCGCTGCGGCCGCGGCAAGGTCGCGGGGATCGGCAAGCCACCAGGAGCCGGGCTCGATCTCCGCAAGACGTCGCGGGGTGGCGCTCGCAAGGCCGTCGCGGACCAGGCCGAGGAACTGCTCGACCCGATCGAGGCCGTCGCCGTGCTCGGCAGCGACGTAACGGCGGAGCTGGCCCGCGCGATCGAGCCCGACGAGGACCTCCCCGAGGAGGCGTTCCGTGCTGGCCGGCTCGCCACGTGCCCGAAGCGTCTCGATCGCGGTCTCGACGATGACCCGAGTGGCGTCGGCCGCCGAGAACGGCCGGTCCTCGACGCGCTCCGGCGGCCCGAAGAGGCGGCTGCTCGAGACGACATCGGGGTCGCCCGCGCCCCCGGGCAGGGGGTCCAGTCCGACGTTCGCGCGCGTCCGGGCACCGGGTGGGAGGCGTCCACCGGGCGGGATCGATTCGACGACCGAGGCGATGGCATGGCCGGGATCGGCGAGACGAGCCGCAACGAGCGGGTAGCCGGCGGCCGCCGCGGCGATGACCGTCGCGACGACGGCCTCCGGCGTCCCGTCGACGATCTGGACCACGCGGCCGTCCCGGGCAAGGGCGGGCTCGACGGCGCGCAGGGCCGTCTCGATCGTCGCACTGTGGTCATCCCATGGAACGCGCAGCGAGGCGCCGGCCAGGCCGTCGATCGGCAGCAGGCCCGCCGCCTCGCGACCGAGGACCCAGGCCGTCGCGTGGTAGGCGACCGCAAGGCGCTCGAGGCTCTGGCGCATGGGCGGCTGATCGAGCACGAGGCGGATCCGGGGGGTCTCGACGGTGCGCCCGTATGGGTTCGGGTCCTCGCGGAGTCCCGCGAAACCGGTCGGCCCTGACAGGCCGAGGAACGCCGTGGCTGCGCCTTCACCGAGGCTCCGCAGGTCCTCGCCGAGCCGACCCTGGACGGGTCCCTGGGGACCGGCATCGAGCCGCTGGATGAAGCCGCGCACGCTCCGGAAGGCCTCCTCGAAGGCCAGCCACGGATCCCGCTCGCGCAGTTGCGTCCCGCTCTGGGGTCGGACGTGACCGCTCGAGACTCGCAGCGCGGCATTCCGGCCCGGCCCCGTCCCGAGACGGCTCGCCGGCAGGATGGCGCCGAGGAGCGCGATCCGGAGGGCAGCCATCACGGGCGCGGCGCGCAGCTCGCTCTCGATGCGTTCCAGGATCCCTCCGAGACCGACCAGCTGGCGCCCTGTGTGGAGCGCGAGCAGCTCGGCCGGCAATCCCTCGGCGCCGGGGGCGATCGGAAATCGGGCGAGGAGCGAGGCGCGCATCGCGTCGGCGCCCACGTCCTTTCGGATCCGCTTCAGGTCGTCGGCATCGAGCGGCGCCTGCCGGGCCTCCCCTCCCCCCCGTTGGTCGCGGCAGACCGAACAGCGGTAGTGCTTGGCGACCGGGCGCATCCGCCCAGCGATCCCCGCCTCGTCATCGACGGCCCACAGCACCTCGTCGATGACGAGGGTGCGTTCGCAGGTCGCGCAGCGCGTCGCGAACATCTCGCCGATCGAGGCCTTCAGGCTCGACTCGCGGCGGGGCGACGCCGCCAGACCCTGGAAGGCGGCGTCGAGATGCCGGACGTCCGGCGGCCGGAGGACGACCTCGGCGAGCATCCGGTTGAGCGGGCTCGCCTCGAGCGAGACAGCGCGCCGCTGGCGATCGATGGCTGTCCGGGCGACCCAGCCACCGCGACCGAACAGGTCGGCGACGACGTCGCCGGGACCCGTGTCGGCCTCGATCCGGGCGCTCACGAGCGCAGGGGGCGGCGGTGGCGCGAGTCGGTCGAAGACAGGGAGGGCCGCGCCCGGCTGGGCGTCATGGGGTCCGCGACCGGTCATCGGACAGATGCTAGCCGACGGACGGTCGGCTTGGCCGGCATGGCGTCCGACGCGACAGCCGGGATCGTCAGCGCGCTAGCCGCGCTCCTACCAGGCGCACTTTCCGCACACCTGAGCGCAGACGCCGATACGTTCCGACGGGATACGTCGATTTCGCTGCGGGGCGACGCTCGAATATCCGAATCCTGCGCCTGACAGGAGCGTGCCGACGCGGCTTACGGCTCGTCGAGCTCGTCGGGCTCGTCCTCGAACGCCTCGTCGGTCGTCGACTCCGGCGGCAGGACGCGGTCGAGATCCTCGATCTCGTCGTCCTCGTCGTCGTCTTCGAGGTCGTCTTCGAGGTCCATCTCCTCGCGGACGAGGGTGCCCTTCGTGTACGGCCGGAGGTCGGTCGACTTGGCCGCCGTCGGGAAGCTGACCTTCCCGTAGTTCGCCGGGTCCTGGAAGATCTCGCGGACGATGATGCGGACGTCCTTGTCGCCGAGCGAGGTGACG
>JBJMMQ010000063.1:0-3929 GCA_045804705.1 Chloroflexota bacterium | reverse complement strand
AGGCGCGGCATCAGGGCTCATTCTGACCACGGCGGCGTAACGGAAAGAGACGTCCCGCACTAGGCCCGTCGAATCGTGACTGTAACGAAGCGACGCCCAGCATGGTCGTCGAGTCACCACGAATCGAGCGGGGAAGTCATGGGGAAGACGTCGCCCGACGTCGCCATCGCGCGACTGCGGCGCAGTGCGCGCGAGGCTGGGATCTCGATCCGAACGAAACGAGCATCGAAGTCGCGCCCCGAACGCGCGTATGACCTGATCGAGACGGCGTCCGGCCGGCTGCTCTACGGCGGTGTCGCGCTCGCCGATATCGAACCGACACTGGCACGGATCGGCGAGGACCGCGTCCACGCCGGGCTGGTCTCGCGGCAGGCGCTCACCGACGCGAGCACGACGGCGGAGGCGGAGGCGGAGGCGGAGGCGGAGGCGGAGGCGGCGAGTGAACGCGTTGTCCGGCGCCGCCCGCTCGTCGGGCCAGCGCCGCTGAGGGACAGCCGCGGCGCCGTCATGGCGTCGACTGGCAACCGACGCTGGACGTACCTCAGCGCTGCCCTTCTCGGTTTGGCGACATTGGTCGTCGCGATGCAGCAGCCGGCTTTCCAGGAAGACGACGCGGTTCTCGACGCGCGCGCGACGCCTGGCGATCTCGGCACGCGTCTCGCCAGCCCACCCGGCGCCGCTTCTCTCGCGCCCGCATCGAGCGCTCCTCTCGCCAGCGGATCGGTCACGGCGTCGCCCGTGCCGTCCCCAAGCGGATCGCCGGCAGCCCCGGCTCCGGCAGCGCCGGCTGTCGCGCCGACCGACCCGACCGCAGCCCCGCTCCCGGGCGCAGGCACACCCGGGCGGCAGAGGACGACACCGGCTCCGGTGGCGACCAGCCGAGCGACCGAGCGCCCGGCAGCCGCCTCGCCCGCGCCGACGCGGAGCGCCCCTCGGCCCACGCCGAGGCCTTCTCAACCCCCACCGACGGCCGCTCCCACGCCGACCGTCCCGCCACCTCCCGAGCCCACCGACGTTCCCCCGACTCCCGTGATCACGCCACCGCCGGAGCCCGACGCGAGCGACGATCCAGGCTCGCAACGGGTCGTCCCTTCGCCTCATCCCTGACGGCGCGCCAGCGGACCCACTTCTCCCTCCTGACCCACTACGCTTTCGACAAAGAGCGCTGAGGGGGGCCAGATGGCGAACGAGCACGTCGGTCGGTCGAGGATCCTTCATCTCGTGGGCAACTCCCACATCGATCCCGTCTGGCTGTGGCAATGGCCGGAAGGGTTCCAGGAGATCCGCGCGACCTTCCGGTCCGCGCTGGACCGGATGACCGAAGACCCGGACTTCATCTTCACCTGCGATTCGGCCGCGTATTACGCCTGGATCGAGGAGATCGAGCCGGCGATGTTCGAGGAGATCCGGGCCCGGGTCGCGGAGGGTCGGTGGGAGCTCGTCGGCGGCTGGTGGGTCGAGCCCGACTGCAACATCCCGAGCGGGGAATCCTTCGTCCGCCAGGCTCTCATCTCGCAGCTCTTCTTCCTCGACCGGTTCGGGAAGACGGCGACGGTGGGATACAACGTCGACCCCTTCGGACATAACGCGATGCTGCCCCAATTGCTGCGGGGTGCCGGGATGGACAGCTACGTGTTCATGCGGCCCGGACCGCACGAAGCACCGCTCCCCGGGCCGCTGTTCCGCTGGGAATCGCCCGATGGCTCGACGGTCCTCGCGTACCGGCTGCCGCACGAGTACTGCGCGCCGAGTGAGGACCTCGGCTATCACCTCGACAAGTCGATCGCGCAGCTGCCGCCTGGTTGGTCCCAGATGATGGCCTTCTACGGCGTGGGCAACCACGGCGGTGGCCCGACGCGCGCCAACCTCGAGAGCATCCGCCGCCTCGACGGGGCCGGGTCGATGCCACGGCTGATCCACAGCACGCCGCGCCGCTTCTTCGACTCCGTGGACGAGGAGGCGAACATCCCCGTCGTGGTCGGCGACCTGCAGCATCATGCGATCGGTTGCTACAGCGCCCATTCCGGGATCAAGTCCTGGATGCGCCGGGCGGAGAACGGCTTGGTCTCCGCGGAGGCCTGGGCGGCTGTCGGTCGCATCGCGGCCGGACGGCCGTATCCGCGAGACGAGCTCGACCGTGCGTGGCAGGGCGTCCTCTTCAACCAGTTCCACGATACGTTGGGCGGAACGGCGATCGAGCCCGCATACGACGACGCGCACGATCAGCTCGGCGAGGCGAGCGCGATCGCGGCCCGTGTGCAGAACATCGCCATCCAGTCACTCAGCCAACTCATCGACATCGGCGACGAGCCTGGCGTCGTGCCGATCGTGGTCTTCAACCCGCTCGCGTGGCCCGTCCAGGCAGAAGTCGAATTGGAATACGGCGGACTGAAGCCCGCCGCCGCCCTGGTCGACGAGCTCGGCAAGGACGTCACCTTCCAGTCGGTGCAGTCGTACGCGACCGTTTCCTCGTGGCGAAGCCGGCTGGCATTCGAGACGCAGCTTCCCGCTCTCGGCTACCGAACGCTGTTCATGCGGCCTGACCACCCACGTCCGACGTTGTCGGGACTCTCGGTCTCTGGCACCACCATCGAGACCCCGCAGCTCAGAGTCGGAGTCGACCCGACGTCGGGACGGATCGACCAGCTCGTTCTGCGGGAACACGGGCAGGACGTCGTCGATCTCGCGGATCCGTCCCGCGGCCGGGCCGTCGTCATGGCCGATACCTCGGACACGTGGGGTCACCGTCGGACCGCGTATCGCGACGAGATCGGCGTCTTCGAGACGACGAGCGTTGAATGCATCGAAGCCGGTCCGGTCCGGGCCATCGTCCGCATCGAGAGCCGGTACGGCTCGTCCTTGCTAACCGAGGATGTGGTGGTGTGGGCGACGTCGGGTGAGGTCGAGCTCCGCGTCATCCTCGATTGGCACGAGCGAGAGGCCCTTCTGAAGATGCGGATCCCGACGCCGTTGGTCGCGACGACCGCCGCGTACGAGATCCCGTATGGAGCGATCGAGCGGCCGCCCGACGGCGACGAGGAGCCAGGTCAGCGCTGGATCGACACGTCAGGAACGGTCCCCGGGGTCGACGGACGGTTCGGCGTGGCGCTGCTCAACGACGGAAAGTACGCCTTCGACATCCACGAGGGACAGCTGGGTGTGACGGCCGTACGCAGTCCCATCTACGCTCACCACGAGCCCGGCGTCCCGCGCCAGGGCGTCCGCTACGCCTTCCAGGACCAGGGTGTCCAGCGCTTCAGGCTGCGGATCGTCCCGCACCGCGGTGGCTGGGCGGATGCTCGACTCACACGCCGGGCGATGGAGCTCAATCAACGTCCGACGTCGCTCGTCGAGTCGCGGCACGCCGGCCCTCTTCCGTCGACCCTTTCGTTCCTGTCGATCGAGCCGGAGAACGTCGTCATCGGCGCCGTCAAGCTGGCCGAGGACTCGGACGACCTCGTCATCCGCGTCGTCGAAACGGCCGGGCGACCTTCGACCGCGCAGATCGGCTTGCCGACCCTCGATTCCACGTTCGCCTTCGAGATCGGACCCTTCCAGATCCGGACGTTCCGGGTCCCGCCCGACGCCGGGGTCGAGCCGATCGAGACCGACCTCATCGAGCGCCCGATCCAGTCAGAGCCGGGCCCTGGCGCGTCGGATCAGCCCGCATTGGTGCCGAGCAGCTCTGGCAGGTCCAGGGCCACCTCGCAGGCGTAGAGGAGAACGCCAGGCACCAGACGAGCGCGATCTACCAGGTGGCGGCGCGTTCTGCCCATCGGTCGACCCCGTCGCTGACCAGGTGGAGCAGCAGCACATGGACCTCCTGGACCCGGGCGGTATCGGTCGCTGGGACCACGAGACTGATGTCGGCATGCGCCATCGCCGGCCCTCCGTCACCGCCCGTCAGCAGGACCGTCGTCGCGCCTGCC
>JBJMMQ010000062.1:0-38031 GCA_045804705.1 Chloroflexota bacterium | reverse complement strand
GAGCGGATCATGGTCGCCCAGCTTGCCGGCGGCTTCCTGTTCCCGAACGCGCTCCTGCAGCATGCCCTCGCCGACCTCGAGAACCTGTCGATCGACATCCAGGCGCTCGAACGCCGGCGTGACCACTTCGTCCCGGCGCTCAGGAACCTCGGCTACGAGACGACGATGCCCGAAGGGACCTTCTACGTGATGGCGCGCAGCCCCATCGAGGACGACGAGGCCTTCGGCGACTTCCTGGCCGAGGAGGACGTCCTGGTCCTGCCGGGGACCGTCGTCGAGGTTCCCGGCTGGTTCCGGATCTCGCTGACCGCGAGCGACGCGATGGTCGAGCGGAGCCTCGCCGGCTTCGAACGAGCGCGCGAGAAGGCGCTGACACCCTTCGGCGGGTAACGCCAGGGTGAGCGACGTTCCATCAGCCGGCCCTTCCGTCCAGCGGCTCGGACTCGAACTGAGCGGCCGCGGAGCGGACGACCCCGTGACCATCGAGCTCATCGGTTGGCTGGCCGGCTCGGCCCGCTTCCGTACCTTCGCCGAGACCTATCGAGACAAGATCCACAAGAAGCTGCGAAACGCGACCGACTCCGACACGGCTCGCGACGTCCGGGCGGAGCTCCAGGTCGCGCGTCTGCTCCTCGCCGATCGACGTTTCGAGGTCAGCTTCGAGGCATACGGGTCGGGCAAGGTCGGCCCGGACCTGACCGTGTCGTTTCGAAGCACGCGCACGTTCGATGTCGAGGTGACACGACTCCGCCGCGTGCCCGACGCCGTCGGTACCGGCAATGCGGTGATGGCCAAGCTCCGGCAGCTCACCCCGAGCACGCCGAACGTCCTCCTCCTGTCGATCGACGCGGACACCGCTGCCGGCGTCGATGTCCGGGCCGCGACGCGGGCACTCAGAGCCCGAGCTGATGCCAAGGACGAGGCGTTCTTCACCGCGCGCGGGTTCGACGGCACCCGGGGCTTCTACGACCGCTATTTGCGGCTCAGCGCCGTCCTGGTCTGGTGTGAACGGGCGACCGGCGAGGCACGTGCCTCGCTCTGGGGGAATCGATCTGCTCGGATCGCTCTGCCTGACCAGGTCGCCCGTGCGTGTCTCGCGTGCCTCCATGCCTCGTGACTCACCGCTCACGTAACCTGTGGCGATGGACTCGTGCGGCTGCGACGGTCTCGAGTGGATGTTCGACCGCCGGACGGCCGAACGCGATCGCGTCCGTTACCGGCAGCACGGAGCGGACAGAACCACGCAGATGTTGGTCGACATGATTCGCGCGGTCGGTGTCGAGGGGTCGACGATCCTCGATATCGGTGGTGGTATCGGCGTCATCGACCAGGAGCTGCTGAAGGCTGGCGCCAGCCGCGCGACGATGGTCGACGTCTCGCAGGCCTACCTCGACGTCGCGCGCGAGGACGCCGCCGGTGCCGATCTCCTGGAGCGGATCGACTTCCACCAGGGCGATTTCGTGGCCCGCGCCGCGGAGACGGAACCCGCCGACATCGTCACCCTGGACCGGGTGATCTGCTGCTACGGGGACGCGGATGCGCTCGTCCGGTTGTCCTCTGCTCGCGCCGGTCGGGTGTATGGACTCGTCCTACCTCGCGATCGCTTCCTCGTCCGAGCCGCCATCCGCGCTTACAACCTGACACTGTGGCTTCGTCGGAAGGCGTACCGCGCATACGTCCACTCGAACACCGCGATCGACAAGCTCGTGGCCGGAAACGGCCTTCGGCGCCGGTCCGAAAGCCGAACGTTCGTCTGGCGGGTCGTCGTCTACGAACGCCCCTAGTTCCGGCGGGCGTCAGCCTGACCGAGGGCACTCAGGTCAGGACTATCACGCCAGGCTGTGGCTCTACCCGTCCCCGAGTCGGAGCAGGCCGAAGATGGCTCCCTGCGGGTCCTGGATCATCGACATCCGACCTCCCGGGAAGTCCATCGGTGCCAGCATCTCCTTGCCGCCGGCCTTGACTGCCGCAGCCGTCGACGCATCGACGTCGTCGACGCCGAAGTAGACGAGCCAGTAGTTCGGCATCTCGGCTGGCGCCATCGGGCTCATCTCCGTCGCGCCTGCGATGCTCCGTCCGTCGAGCTGGAACTCGGTGTAGGGCATGTCGGGGCTGTCGCTGGTATGAAGCGCCCAGCCGAACACCTCGCGGTAGAACGGGAGCGATGCGCCCACGTTCCGCGCATTGAGCTCGGCCCACGAGTAGGCATTCGCGCCCTCGGTGCCGAATCCCTGCATCGCGATCGGCTGCCACGCAGAGATCGCCGCGCCGCCTGGATCGACGAAGACTGCCATCCGCCCCTGGTCGCCGACATCGAATGCCGGCATCAACACGCGCCCCCCGGCGGCCTCCACCTTCCGACCCAAGGCTTCCGCATCGTCGGTTCCGATGTAGACGGACCAGGCCACGGGCTGCTCCGGGGACATCGTCGCCCCGATGCCAGCGACGTCCTTGCCGTCGAGCGTCGCCCGACCGTACCCGCCGTACTGCGGGTCTGGGTTGACCTGGACGTCCCAGCCGAACAGGGCTGAGTAGAACCGGCTCGCCGCTGCCGTATCGGTCGTTCCAAGATCGACCCAGGCTGGCTTGTTCGCGATCGCGCTTGCGGCATTCGCCATGACTGCACCTCCTCGGACATTCTGCCCCCGACGCCCTCATCGCGCGTCCGTCGTCGATTGACGAGGTCTGCCTGCGACCGGCGTCGATGGCGCCCGAATCGGCGGCCTCCCACGATGGGCGGATGACCTCCGCCTCATCGCCCGTTCGCCGTTCGCTTTCGTTCCTCGACCTCGCGTCGCTGATCTTCCTCGGCGCCGTCTGGGGAGCTGCCTTCCTGTTCTTGCGGATCGCCTCACCCGAGATCGGCCCTGCCTGGGCAGCCGAAACACGTCTGGCGATCGGCGCCGGCGTCCTCCTCGCCGTCGCGGGTCGGGCGACGTGGCGGATAGCCCGCGGTCGCCTGCTGAGCTTCCTCGTCGTCGGCGCCCTGTTCTCGGCCGTGCCATTCACTCTTATCGCCATCGCGACCACCACGTTGCCTGCCGGCTTCACGGCGCTCCTGAACGCGGCGACGCCGCTGTTCACCGCGGCGATCGCGGTCGGCTTCATGGGCCAGCGGATCTCGGCTCATCTCGCGACCGGCCTCGCGGTCGGGGTCGCCGCCGTGATCCTGCTCGTCGGATGGTCGCCACTCGAGCCGGGACCGACGACGCTCCTCGCGGTGGCAGCAGGCCTCGGCGCACCGGCGAGCTACGCCGTCGCGGGCAACCTCGTTCGAGCGAGACTGTCGGATGTTCCGCCGACCGAGCTCGCCACCGGCATGCTGACCGGCGGCGCGATGATCGCGCTTCCCGTCGCGCTCGTGTCAGGAACGCCCGGGCCGCTCGCGACCGACGGGGCGATCTCACTGCTGGGCGTCGGCATCCTGTCGACTGCCGTGGCCTGGCCCATCTTCTTCCGGGTCCTGCGGCGAACCACGCCGACCGCCGCCAGCACAGCGACCTTCATCGTCCCGGCCTTCGCCCTGATGTGGGGCTCGCTGGTGCTCGCCGAGCCCGTCGGAGCCGGCCTGCTGCTCGGGTTCGCGCTCATCCTCGTCAGCCTGATGCTCGTCCTCGGCATCCTGCCCCCGGTCCGGCTTCCCTGGACGATCCGTCCCGCCATCGTCGGTCAGGGCGTCGGCCGCTAGGACTGTTTTCGGTCCGTCCGGCTCTGGCGAGATCCTCGTCCAACGCGTCTCCTGTTCCTGTACGAAAGGAGCGTGCCATGGATGTCCTCATCGTCTACGCAAGTCGACACCACGGGACGCAAGGGATCGCCGAACGGATCGCCGAGGTACTCCGGGCAGACGGTCTTGCCGCCCAGGTCTTTTCGGCCGAGTCTGCACCAACCCCCGACGCGGCGGACGCCGTCGTCATCGGCAGCGGCGTCTACATGGGCAGCTGGTTGAAGGACGGGACGTGGTACCTCGAGCGGAACCAGATCGCACTCGCAAAGCGCCCCGTCTGGCTGTTCAGCAGCGGACCACTCCCCGGCTCGACGAGGAACACTGCGGCCGTCGATCCCGTCGAAGCCACCTTCGGACCGGCTGACGGACCGGGCAGCGGCGGTCGCAAGAGGATCGCGGCATTGAGCGCCGTGATCCATCCCAGGGACCACGCCGTCTTCGAGGGCGCATTCGACCCGACCGAACCGCCGCGCTCGATGCCCGAGCGGTTCCTGCGGATCATGCCAGGCTCGAAGAACATCCTGCCGACCGGCGACTTCCGCGACTGGGCTGCGATCGACGCGTGGGCTCACGAGATCAGCGAGGCAGTCCGACCGGTCGCGATCATTCGCTGATCAAGGCGGGATCAAAAGACTCCGCGTCAGGCGTCAGCGAGGACCTCACGCAGCTTGGCAGCGAACGCATCCGGCTCGCCAGCCTGGCCATACTCGCCGCCGAGGAACCCGCCGTGGTCGCTCGGGAAGATCACGGGGGTCGTTCCGAGGAGCTCGGCCATGGCATGCGCTCCACGACTCGCCATCTGGCCTTCGGATTCCGAGCCGGCCGCGAGGATGATCGTCGTGGAGGCGGAGCGGAGCGCGTCGACGTCGGGCTGGTAGTGCGTGCAAGTCACGATGTTCTGGTAGAGCAGGGGATCTGTCCTGTTCCCGTCGTCCTCTGTCGGCAGACCGAACATCGCGGGGTCCGGCGCGGGCTGGGCGGCGAACTCGGGCGTCATCGGCCCGCGATGGCTGACAGCGAGGATGAACTGCGCCATCGCGGGTCCGAACCCGCGTTGCTTGTAGGTGTCCGCGATCGCCCGGGTGAACGCCATCGCGCCGTCTCGGTCGGGCAGGATCGCCGCGAGCGGTGGCTCGTGTGCGACGAGCGTTCGGACATCCTCTGGGTGCGCCGCCACGAGCGCCAGCGCGTTCACCGCCCCGCCGCTGCTCGCGAAGAGGTCGACGGGACCGCCGCCGAGCGCGGCGATGATGCGGTGCACGTCGTCCGCGTGCTGTTCGGGGGTCGACTCGGTCGCCGGATCGGTCTTCGCGCTCCGTTCGACGCCGCGGGGGTCGTAGGTCACCACGGTGCGATCCACGAAGTGCCCGGCAAGCGTCCCGAAACCGCCCGCTCCCATCGGGGAGCCGATCAGCATCAGAGGCCGCCCATGTGGCCCTCCGCCAGGACGAACGTCGTAGGTGAGGGACGCGCCGGGCGCATCGAGGCTGTGCGTCGTCTGCTCCGTCTCTGTCGTCATCGTGCGTCTCCCTGTGTGGTGACTCCATCCTCGCGCAGGATCGCGTCGATCTGACCGACCGCCTGCGTCAGGCCTTCCTCCATGCCCAGACCGAGGACCTGCTCCATCGCCTCCGCGCTCGGGAAGCGACTTTCGATGGACATCCGGGTGCGTCCACCGTCGATCGGCTCGATCGTCACGTGCCCTTCGTTGCGCGGGAAGTCATCGTTCGGCGTCCCATCGTCCTTTGCGAACCCGTCGAGGAACACGAGCCTGCGTGGGGGGTCGACGTCGATGACATCCCAGTAGCCGTGGGCTTCCTCGCCGGTCGGACCCGTCATGTGGTACTCGACATGGCTGCCCGGTGCCAGGTCATGGGCCGTGAACGTGGCCGGCCACGACGGCGGACCCCACCAGCGCTCGAGCTTCCGCGGGTCGGCCCAGAGGTCCCACACTCTCTCGGGTGAGGCGTCGAATTCGGCGGTGAGGATCATCGTCAGGGCGTCCGGATCCTTGTGGACAGCGGTCACGGTCATGGTCGTGCCTCCTCGGTGCGTGTGATGAGGTCCGTCATGCGGTCGATCCGACCGCGCCACATCGCTTCGTATTCATCGAGAAGACGGCGCGCCAGGCGCAGTCCCTCGATGTTCGTGCGCACGACCTTGCGACGGCCGGTGCGCTCCTTGGTGACCAGCCCGGCTCGCTCCAGCACCGCGACGTGCTTCTGGACGGCCGCAAAGGACATCGGGTAGTGCGCCGCCAGCTCGGCGACACCCTCGCGACCGCTCAGGGCGCGGAGGACGATGTCCCGTCGGGTGGCATCCGCGAGGGCGGCGAAGACGATGTCAGGGTCGAAGGTGGACGGCATTGGTACAACCATACGGTTGTACATCCGTCACGTCAAGTCGCGACCCGACCCGCACGGATCCCGTGCGCCTGGGCTCCGGCCCGGCCGATCCTCAGCAGCTGTAGGGGTGCGGCGTCGGGTGGGATGCGGCGTATGTCGTGCTGACGGTCTTGTAGCGGACGGCGTCGGCGATCAGCTTCGCGTACGAGGTATTGGGTCCGGTCGAGGTCTGCAACCGAAGGCGCTCGGTCCCGACGTTGTAGGCACCGGCGTAGACGTCGTAGGTCTTCTTGACGCTCACGATCTTGTAGTAGCTGACCGCGCTATCGCTCGTGTAGACCTTGACGACCCGGCCCAGCAGACCCGCGGCACCATGGTTCCTGTACTGGGTGAGCATCGGCAGGAACATCCCCTTCCGTGCGTGCGCATAGACGAATGTGTACCAGGGCTCGCGTGGCTGCCCGAGCGATGGCGTGTACATCGCGACACCACACTTCGGATACGACGACGTTCCGCGGATGACCGGCAGGCTGATCCCGAGGGTCGAGATGACGACGCGCGTCGCGTGCCTGAATTTGAAGGCGCCGCAGCGGTTCGACGTTCCGCTCGCCATCCGGATGATGAAGCCCGGCTTGCGCGCCGCGGCCCAGACCGACGTCATCTCATACGGCAGAAGGTTTGTGATCTTTGAGACGGTGCCCGTCGACGAGGTGCGAAAGGACATCGTCTTCGATGCCGCCGTGCCCGGATTCGCACACGTCCCATTGCGGACCTTGATGCTGTAGGTCGCATTCCTTCTCAGGCCCTTGAGGCTGAGCTGGATCGAACCGACGCCATTCGTGTACGACCTCAAGACGACCTTGCCGTTCGCCCCAGCCGTACCGACCTTTGCCGTCCAGGTTCGCTGGCCGGTGAGGGCGCTCGCGGGAGCGACGTCGATGGCGAGGAGCGTCGCGAGAGCGATCAGCATCGCGATGAGGTGGCGCCGGTTGGTTCGCATGGGGGTCATCCTGTCGGTCGAGGTGGGCCGGCAGTCAGTCACGACCCCGGACGGCGAGGGTAAGGGCGGCGGGATACCGCGACAAGAGGCCGGAAACCATTCTTGGTGACCGAGGGCACCGGTTGGCGCGCATCCTCGAACGACCGCTTGTGGCTGGCAGGATACAGCGCATGTCCATGGTGCGTCGACGCCCTCTCAGGACCGAACCGTGCGTCAGGACGTGGCGGTGCCGCCGCCGGCGTGTCGGGCCTGAGTTGCGGCGAGCCGGTCGTGCGCTTCCGTCAGGAGCGGCAGGACCGCGTCGCGGAACGTTTGGTCGCTGGGGTTGAGGATCGAGATCCAGAGCTGGCGCGCGTAGACGGGGTGGGGGAGGACCCGATCGAAGGCCGCGTAGTCGGGCTCCGCCATGGAGCCGACCAGTCGTCCGAACGTCGCTCGGCCGACGCCGATGTTGAGGCGGAAGGCGCCCGGCCGGGAGAGCCGAGACGGCGCGCCCTCATCGTGCTCGTCGGTCGTCACGATCGTGGCGAAGTTCGGCCAGTGCGTCTCGGGGTCGAGGGAGAAGAACGTTGCGTTCATGGCTTCGACCACGTCCGTTTCCGGCCAGGTCTCGAGGATGGTCTGGGTGATCGCCTCCGGATCGGGGCCGGTCGGCAGCGTCTCGTTCGTCATCGCCTGAGCGTACGTCTTCGGTGTCCAGTCTTCGGATGGTCACCGCTGCCGCGGGTATGGACAGGCCCGCGGGAGCCTCGCGATACTCACCCGAAAGGAGGCGTCCGATGGCGAACCTGGTCGTCCATTTCGAGATCCATGCGTCCGAGCCGCAGAAGGTGATCGACTTCTACTCGCAGCTGCTCGGGTGGAGCTTCACCCGGTTCGGCGAGACACCACCGTACTGGGTGATCGAGACGGGAGAAGGAGCGATCGGCAACGTCGCCGGGACCGCCGGGCACGGCATCAACGGGGGTCTCCTGGAGCGCCAGGGACTCAAGCCGGAGATAGGTGCGCCGGTCATGGGCTGCAACTTCGTCGTCGGCGTCGACGACGTGGATGCCCTGATGCGGCGCGGCGTGGAGCTCGGTGGCACCGAGGCCCTCCCGGCCACGGACATGGAAGGCGTCGGCCGTGTCGGCTACCTGCATGACCCGGATAACAACGTCTTCGGCATGATCGCGGCGGTGATGTCGGACGGGACGACCGGGATGAGCGGCGGCGGCTTCTAGGCATCGACGACTTCATGAAGGTCATCGACTGGCTGCTCGACGGCGACCCGGCGATCCGCTGGCAGGTGATGCGCGACCTGACGCATGAGCCGGCCGAAGTGATCGCCCTCGAGCGCGCCCGTGTCGCCACCGAGGGCTGGGGAGCGCGACTACTGGCGCTGCAGGGCGAGGACGGACTGTGGGCCGGCAATGCATTCTCGCAGGACCGGACCGACACCTTCCACGTCCTGGAGCTCCTTCGTCGGCTGGGACTCGATCCCGCGGGCCAGGAGGCGCGCCGAGCGATCGGGCTCGTCCAGGAGAACGTCACCTGGGGCGATGGCGCGTGGTGGGATCCGCCGTGGAAGGAGAACCGCTTCTTCGAGGGCGAGGTCGAGCCGTGCATCAACGGAAACGTCGTCTCGACAGGATCCTACTTCGGAGTCGACATGACGCCGCTCGTCGAACGGCTGCTGGGCGAGCAGCTGGCAGACGGCGGGTGGAACTGCGAGGTCGAGAACGGCGCCACGGTCTCCTCGTTCGGGACGACGATCAACGTCCTCGAGGGCCTGCTGGCGCACGAGAAAGCGGTGGGCGGTTCGGACGTCGTCGCGACGGCGCGGCGCCGTGGAGACGAGTACATGCTCGAGCGCCGGCTCTTCCGGCGAAAGTCGACCGGCGAGGTGATCGACCCGGATTTCCTGGCCTTCTCGTTCCCGACGTGGTGGCACTACGACGTCCTGCGCGGCCTCGACTACCTGCGCGAGGCGGGTTACGAGCGCGACGAGCGGATCGCCGAGGCGATCGTGGAGGTCGAGCGTCAGCGCGGTGCCGACGGACGCTGGGCGCTCCGGAAGGTGCACGAGGGCGAGACGTCATTCGCGATGGATGACGGCGAGGGCCAGCCGAGCCGCTGGATCACGCTCGAGGCCCTGCGCGTGCTTGATCGGTACGCGTGATCGACGGGCTCCGTGCGACGGAACGGGGTCAGATCGACCGCGTCGTCCACCTCGTGCGCGACGTCCTTGGCGACGCCGTACTGGGCGTGTATCTGTTCGGTTCGGCGGTCAGCTCGTCGGGCCTCCGCGACGATAGCGATCTCGACATCCTCGTCGTGGCGAGCCGTCCAACGACATCGGCCGAACGCCGGCGACTGATCGACGAGCTGCTCGGCATCTCCCGATCGAGGGACGACACGATCGAGAAGCGGCACCTCGAGGTCACCATCGTGTCCGAGCCCGACGTCCGTCCCTGGCGGTACCCGCCCCCGATGGATTTCCAGTACGGCGATTGGTGGCGGACCGAATTCGCGTCGGGCGAGAGGGCGCCGTGGAAATCGCCGAACGCCGATCTCGCCATCGTCCTCACGTCGGCGCGTGCCGATGGCGTCGCGCTCTTCGGCCCGCCGATCAAAGGTCTCCTCGATGTCGTTCCAGTCGCCGACCTGCGGCGTGCCTCCATCGAGGTGATCCCGGAGCTCCTCGCGAATCTCGACGACGACGTTCGGAACGTCCTCCTGACCCTTGCGCGCATCTGGTTCACGGTCGAGACCGGGACGCTGACGTCGAAGGATTCGGCTGCGGCGTGGGCGATCTCCCGACTACCCGACGGCCGCGGAGACGCCCTTCGCAGAGCGCGGGACGGTTATATCGGTCAAGCGCGGGACGTCTGGGACGCCGACGCCATCGCATCGGCACGAGGCGACGCCGCGGCGATCCGCGAGGTGATCGTCGCGGTCTGAGACGGCGAGTCGCGGCCTGAGACGGCGACCGGCTTTCAGCCCTGCTTGCCCGACAGGCCGCGCAGCAGGTCCTCGAATGGGACCGGATCGACATCAGCCGAGGTGGCGGACGACGATACCGACGCCATCGCCGACGCGAGCTCCGTGGCCGCACGCTCGATGCGCTCGACGAGGCTGCCGTCGGTGACGGATCCCTGGCCCCAGTCCTCGGTCGCAGCGTAGACGGCGGTCGGAACCGTCGCCGCCCGGAGGTACGCGAACAACGGCCGGATCGCGTGCTCGATGGCCAGCGAGTGCCGCGGCGTGCCGCCGGTCGCGGCGATCAGAACGGGCTTGCCACGAAACCCGTCGCGGTCGATCGCATCCCAGAACGACTTGAACAGGCCGTTGTATGAGCCACTGAAGATCGGCGAGACCGCGATGACGCCGTCCGCCGCGAGGACCGCGTCGAGCGACGACTGGAGCGGCGGGGACGGGAAGCCTGTGAGCATCTGGTTGGCGAGGTCGACCGCGTGCACGCGCAGCTCGACGACCTCGATCCGTGGGTCGATCCCTCCGTCCTGCAGGTGTCGTTCGACCGCCGCGGCCAGCCGATCCCCGAGCAGCCGGCTCGACGAGGGCTCGGATAGCCCAGCCGTCACGACCACCAACGAGCGCGACACGACGGGACTCATGCGACGGCCGCGGCCGCGTGGGCCGCAACCACGCGGGGATGGAGCGGTGGTCCCTCGGGGACATCGGCCGGACGCAGCGCCGCGAACTCCCGGCGCAGGACGGGCACCACCTCAGACCCGAGGATGTCCATCTGTTCGAGGACGGTCGACAGGGGGAGGCCGGCGTGGTCGGCCAGGAACAGCTGGCGCTGGTAGTCGCCGACGAACTCGCGGAACCCGAGCGTGCGGTCGATGACCTGCTGCGGGCTCCCGATCGTCATCGGCGTCTGGGCCATGTAGTCCTCGAGCGACATCGCACCGCCGTAGACAGGGGCGTGGTCGAAGTAGGGCCGGAACTCACGGATCGCATCCTGGCTGTTCTTGCGCATGAAGACGTGGCCGCCGAGGCCGACGATCGCCTTGTTCGCCGGGCCGTGCCCGTAGTGCTCGAAGCGGCGACGGTAGAGGTCGACCATCCGGCGGACATGGCTGCTCGGCCAGAAGATGTTGTTGTGAAAGAAGCCGTCGCCGTAGTAGGCGGCCTGCTCCGCGATCTCCGCACTTCGGATGGAGCCGTGCCACACGAAGGGCGGCACACCGTCGAGCGGACGGGGGGTCGAGGTAAAGCCGGTCAGGGGAGTCCGAAACTTGCCCTCCCAGTCGACGACGTCCTCGCGCCACAGCCTGCGGAGGAGATCGTAGTTCTCGATCGCGAGTGGGATCGCGTTGCGCAGATCCTGTCCGAACCACGGGTAGACCGGGCCCATGTTCCCGCGTCCCATCATCAGGTCGACGCGGCCGTCGGCCAGGTGCTGGAGCATCGCGTAGTCCTCGGCGATCTTGACCGGGTCGTTGGTCGTGATCAAGGTCGTCGCAGTCGAAAGCTGGAGACGTTCCGTCTTCGCCGCGACGTACCCGAGCATGGTCGTGGGCGACGACGGGACGAACGGGACGTTGTGATGCTCGCCGGTCGCGAAGACGTCGAGCCCGATCTCTTCGGCCTTGAGTGCGACCCGGACCATGATCCGGATGCGCTCCTCCTCGGTGACCGTGTGCCCCGTGGTCGGGTCGGGCGTGACGTCGCCCACCGTGAAGATGCCGAATTGCATGCGCTGTCCTGTTTCCTTGACGGCTCGCCCGTCGCTTCCGGCGACCGCGTCCGCGACCGCTTCTTCTCGACTATAGTCCCAACTAGTTGCGTATGCAACTATCGAGTGTCTAGGGCTTTGGATGAGCCTCGAAGAAATCGAGCACTGCGGCAGGGAAGCCGGCAGAGATTTCGGGTCCGTGCCCGCCGCCCGGGATCGTCCAGAGCTCGGCGGCTCCGCCAGGTTTGCAGCCCGACCATCGAGTGACGGTCGCTTCGGCGGCCCCGCCGTCGACTGTGACGTCAGCGTCGACATCGACCCGTTCGTCCACGGCCGACGACTTCGCGCAGCCGTCGTACTTCGCCCATGTCGCGACCGATGTCTCCGCACCGGGATACGCGCCCATCGAACGGCCTGACCCGAGATCGATCGTGCCGCCCTTATAGAGGATCGTGTCATCCGCCGTGCCGTGGATCTCGAGGACCGCGACCGGAGACGTCGGGGCGCAATCGGCCGGCTTCGCGAAGGTCGCTCCGGCCAGGCTGGCGACGGCTGCGACCGTGTCGGCGTGGGCGCATGCAAGCGCATAGCTCATGAAGCCACCGTTCGAATGGCCGATGACGTCGATCCGTTTCGGGTCGACCGTGAAGGACGCCTTGATCTCGCCGATAAGACCCGCGAGGTATGCGGGATCGTCGATCCCTTTGCCGTCGAAGTCGCAGCACGCGTCGGTGGCATTCCAGAAGTGGTTGCCGCCACCGTCCAGCGTCCCGTCCGGGTGGACGTACAGGTAGCCGCGCTGCCCCGCGAGCTCCCCGAGATGAAAGTACATGTCGTGTTGGCCGCCGGACGAGCCATACCCGTGAAGGAGGATCAGGAGGGGTGCCGGGCGGGTTGGATCGTACCCGGGCGGGACAGCGACAGTCACCGGCCGATCGCCGCCGACAACGACGCTCGCCTCCTTTGACGAGTGCGGCGAGTTCGATGGCACCGCCGCCGTGGGGGTCGAGGCAGGAGTCGCGTTGGGCGACGGGACAAGCGCCCCGGGCTGCGATGATGTCGTTGTCGCGGACCCACCCGAGCAGGCGACGACGAGCGTGGCCACGAGGAGCGCCGCTCGGGTTCTCACGTTCGTATGGTGAGCCTGCCGTCAATGACGGTTCAGACGAGTTCGTGAAGGGCCTTCACGCGCGCTAGCCCGATCGCGAAGAGTGCCAGGAGGGCACCGTCGATCGCGAGCGCCGCTTGGGCCCCGATGGCGCTTGCCGCTGCGCCGAGGCCGACGAGGCCGACAAGCCCGAAGCCGATCGAGAAGAACCAGATGCCCATCGCCGAACCCCGTTCGGCGTCCTCCACATTCCGCTGGAGCAGCAGCTGGCCGAGCGTGTCCTGGCTCGCCATCGCTGCCCCGACAAGGACGAGCACGAGGAACGAGACCGCGAACGACGTGCTCAAGGCGAAGGCGAGGAGCCCCAGACCGATGGCCAGCGTGCCCGCGAGAAGCAGGCGTCCGCCCCGTGATCGCGCGACGCCCATTCGGGCAAGGAGGAGCAGGGCGGCGATCGCGCCGAGCTGGCGCGCCGTGGCGAGCGCTCCGAGTCCCGCGGCGTCCGATCCCAGGACATCGCGGGTGAACGTCGGGAAGACCGTGATGCTCGAGAAACCGAGGACCTCGCAGGTCACGACCACGAGGGCGATCAGGGCGGCGCGCCTGTTCCGGAGGATGAGCGTCATCGACCGCTTGAAGCTCGGAGCGAGGTGAGCGGCCGGCCGTTCGCGCCGGGCGTGACCGCCGCCAAGTACCAGGCACGCGACCGCGATCGCAACGGTCACGGCCGACAGGATGAACGGCGAGGCCGCACCGAGTTGGTCGAGGGCGACGCCACTCGCGATCGAGCCGACAGCGCCCGCCAGGAACACCCCGAGGTTGCCCAGCGCGATGGCATTCGTCGCGCCCGAGGCGCCTGCGAGGTCGAACGAATACGTCTGGGTCGCGGTGCCCTGGAGGGTGTCGATCACGCCGAGGGCGAGACTCAATAGCAGCAATCCCGTGATCGCCATCGCGCCGGTCGCGCCAGCAGCAGCCGCCAGCGACAACGGGATGATCGCCGCGAGGTTGACGACGATCAGCGTCGATCGGCGGTCATATCGATCGACCAGGCCGCCAAGCGGGATACCAAGCAGGAGCGCCGGGACCAGGCGAGCCGCGAAGGTCGCGCCGACCGCAAGGATCGAGTCCGTGGCGACCAGGGCCATCCAGCCGATCGCCACCTGGGTCGCGGCACGGCCGAAACCGGATGCCGCTTCGCTCAGCCACAAAGCCGGGTACCCGGGCACGCGGAAGGCCGCCAGCGTCGCGCTTGATCCAATGGCCTCGAGGGATCGTGTCCGCAGCCCGCTCGACGTCACGGTTTCTGCGCGGCCTCCACCTGCTTCGATCGGTTCGATCATCGTCCCGACACCGTAGGCCCGATAGCTGCCAGAGGCTGTCAGGAATGGCCGTCGGCCTCAAGCCGTCCCGGATCGCCATGATGCCAGCCGAAGGAAGTGAAGGACGCTCGGACTAGACTGGCGCGACGCATGCCGAACCACCTCCAAGCCACGTCCGATGACCGCGAGCAATGGCGTTACGAGCGGAAGATCCTTCAGGATGAGGTCGATTACCGCCGTAGTCGTCGGTCGGGCATCTTCACCTGGGCGAGTTCGATCCTTATCGCCGTGACGGGTGGTGTCATGGCCATCCAGCTCAACTCGGGACGGAGCTTCAGCGACGTCCAACGGTGGATCCTGTCCGTCGCGGTAGTCGTGCTTGGCGGATACGCGGCCCTCTGGTGGGAGAAGCAGCGGAAACGGGGAGGAGCGATTCACCGGCAGCTCAGGACGATCGATGAACGGCTCGGGATCGCGGCGAGTGAGCGGACGGGCGGGCTGCTCGACAAGGTCGGGGGGCTCGTCGCGATCATCCTGCTGACCATGGCGGCGATCGCCGCGATCTGGTCGTCGGCCGTGGCCCGATGACGACACCCACCGCTCTGGTCTACCCGACGCCGCCGACGTCGGACCAGGTCGACGACTACCACGGCACGCTCGTCGCGGACCCCTATCGGCCGCTCGAAGACAGCGATTCCCCCGCAACGCGGGCGTGGATCGAAGCACAGAACGAGCTGACCTCCGCCTTCCTCGATCGTCACCGGGGACGGGAGGCGATCCGCGCGCGCCTCACCGAGCTGTGGGACTACCCGCGCGTCGGCGCTCCGTGGCGGCGCGGCGACAGATGGTTCCAGCTGCGGAATACCGGGCTCCAGGACCAGGACGTCCTGTGGACCATGGACGGACCGGACGCGACCGGCCGAATCCTGTTCGACCCGAACGAGCTGAGCGGGGAGGGGACCACGGCGCTCGTCTCGGTCGCCGTCGACGAGACCGGCGACCACGTGGCACTCGCTCTGAGCGAGGCGGGCTCCGATTGGCAAGTCTGGCGCGTCCGCGATGTCGTCACCGGTGAGGATCTGCCGGAGCGGATCGAATGGAGCAAGTTCTCGTCCGCAGCGTGGACGCCGGATGGCGCCGGGTTCTTCTATTGCCGCTATCCCGAACCACCGGCTCACTCAGCGTACGACGCGCCGAACCACGACATGGAGATGCGCTATCACCGACTCGGGACCGATACCGAGGAAGACCCGTTGATCTTTTCCGTGCCGACCGAACCCGACTGGGTGTTCGAGCCCGAGGTTACGGATAACGGCCGCCTTCTTGTCGTCACGATCTGGCCTGGGGCAGATCCGGAGAGTCGCATCTACGTCGCCGATCTCGGGGAGGGCGCGGAAGCCGCTCACGTGCGGCCGGTACTCGACGCAGCGGACGCGCGATATGAGCACATCGCCACCATCGATGGGACGATCTACCTCGTCACAGATCGCGACGCGCCACTCGGTCGCGTGATCTCAGTCGACATCGATGATCCGACCGATGAGCGTGAAGTCATCGCCGAGGCAAACGACGCCCTCGAACATGTTCGCCTTGTCGGGGATCGACTCGCCGCGGCTTACCGGCACGACGCCCACAGCCGACTGGTGATGTTCGCACTTGACGATGGTCACACGGAGGACGTGCGTCTCCCGGGGATCGGTTCGATCGGCGAGATGTCCGGATACCACCGTGACGAGGAACTCTTCCTGACATTCGTGACGTTCGTCTCACCGCCCATAGTCCTTCGCGTGCGGATCGACGACCTCGCCGCGCGTGAAGTCGAACGACCGGCACTGTCGTGGAACCCAACGGAGTTCGTCACCGAACAGGTCTTCGTGATGTCTGACGATGGCACGAGGATCCCTCTGTTCCTCACCTGCCGCCGCGACATCGCCAAGACGGGTGAGAGGCCGACGCTCGCCTACGCCTACGGTGGGTTCCAGATTTCGATCGGTCCTGCTTTCAAGCCCGAGTGGCTCGCCTGGATGGAACGCGGCGGCATACTCGCCGTCGCGTCGCTCCGTGGCGGTGGCGAGTATGGCAGGACGTGGCATCACGCCGGCCGTCTCGGCAAGAAGCAGACGGTATTCGACGATTTCGCCGCCTGCCTCCGCTGGCTCGCCACATCCGGTTGGACAGGGCCACGGAGCATCGCGATCAGTGGTCGCTCGAACGGCGGCCTTCTTGTCGGAGCGACCATCACCCAACAGCCCGGCCTCTTCGGCGCTGCCGTGCCGGAGGTCGGGCTGATGGACATGCTTCGCTTCCCCAGGTTCACGATCGGGAGTGCCTGGACGAGCGAGTTCGGGTCACCTGACGATCCCGCCCAGTTCCGGACGCTGCATGCGTACTCGCCGCTTCACAACGTCCGGTCGGGTACCGCTTATCCGCCGACGCTTGTCACGACCGCCGACCACGACGACCGCGTGGTCCCGGGTCACTCGTTCAAGTTCGCTGCCGCGCTCCAGGCCGCCCAGTCGGGCGACGCACCCATCCTCGCGAGGGTCGACACCGAGGCCGGCCATGGGGTCGGCAAGCCCGTCCACAAGGCGATCGACGAGCGGGCGGACGTGCTCGCGTTCCTCGAGCTCGCGCTTGCGCCCGACCAGGTTCCAGCGTGACGGACGCCAGGGACCCCAGGGTCGACGCATATATGGATCGACTGCCCGCATGGCAGCAGAAGATCTGCCAGCGCGTCCGAGACCTCGTCCACGCCGCGGATTCCGAGATCGAGGAGACGATCAAGCGCACCGTCCAGCCGTACTTCGTGCTCCAGGGGAACGTGGTTGCCCTTCTGGCCGCCAAGGATCACGTCACGATCTTCCTGTACGACGGCGGGATCGTCCCTGACCCAGACGGCATCGTGACCGGTGGCCAAGGGAATGAGACCGGACGGATGATCGCGGTCCGCGAAGGCGAGCAGCTCAACGAGCATGCCTTTACGGCCTATGTGAGGCAGATCATCGCCAACAACCGGGCGGGCGGCTGGCGCAACCTCAAGCGAGGGAGTGAACGATGACCGAAGCAGGGATCCGGCTCGCTCCCGGGCATCTCGACCAGCTCCGCCGGGCCTGTGCCGACATCGTCACGCCCGACGATGCTGCGTACGATGACGCGCGCCGCCTCTGGAACGGGATCCACGATCGGCGACCAGCCGTCGTCGCTCGGCCGAAGAACGCGGAAGAGGTCGCGAGCGCGGTCGCCTTCGCCCGCGAGCACGACCTCGAGATCGCGGTCCAGTCGGGCGGCCACGCTGCCGCGGGGTTCGCGGGTCGCGATGGGAACCTCGTCGTGAACCTATCGAACATGCGTGGCGTCACGGTGGATGCGCGGACGCGCCTCGCCCGAGCTAACGGTGGGGCGCTCCTCGGGGAGCTGGACGTCGCTGCGCAGGAGCATGGGCTTGTCTGTCCGGTCGGTGTCGTGGGGCACACGGGCGTCGCGGGACTGACCCTCGGTGGCGGCATCGGCCGACTACAGCGGCATTTCGGCCTGACCATCGACAACCTCCTCGCCGTCGAGCTCGTCACGGCGGACGGCAGATTGGTTCGTGCGACCGACACCGAGGAACCGGAGCTCTTCTGGGGTCTCCGCGGCGCCGGCTGGAACTTCGGGATCGCGACGGCGTTCGAGTTCCGGCTCCAGCCCTTCGGCCCGGACCTGCATCGCGGTGTCGTGACGTATCCAGCCGCGCGCGTGCACGAGGTCTGGGACATCTTTCGGGACTTCGCGCGTCACGCGCCCGATGCGCTCGCGCTCATCTTCGGGATCGCGAAAGCCGGGGAGGCCGAAGGGTACTCGGACGACGTCGTGGGTCGGCCGATCGTGTACGTCGCGTGGAACCACAGCGGCTCCGCCGACGAGGCTGAGCGGGACACCGGTCCGTTGCGGATCCCGCAGCCGCTCACCACGGTCATCGGCAGCCAGCCCTATCTCGAGGTCCAGACCGCGCACGATCTCACGTACGGCTGGGGCAGCCGCTCGTTCATCAACAGCCACTACGGCGACGACATCCGAGCCGAAGCGCTCGATGCTCTGGTCGAGCTCGTCGCCTCCGCGCCGGGCACCTCGAGCTTTTCCGCGACGGTGCAGGGTGGCGCCATCGGTCGCATCGCCGAGGACGCCACCGCCTACGCCGGCCGACAGTCCGCATTCGACCTGAGCGCTGACTCCGATTGGTCCGACGCCGCAGACGACGACGCGAACATCGATTGGTGCCGGCGGGCGCTGGCGGTGGTCGAACCCGACCGCACGCTCGGCGCCTACGCCAACGGGAACTCGGACACGGGGCCCGAGCAGGCCAGGCGGGTCTTCGGCGACGCGAAGCTAGCCCGCCTCGGCGCGCTCAAGCATGCCTGGGATCCCGACAACGTCTTCCACGTGAACCCGAACGTGGAGCCGGCTCCCTCCTGACGCGTCAGGGAGTGGTGAAACCGAGCATCCAGGAATAGATGTCGTTGCCGTCCGCGCCGCCGTACGCGGGATCCCAGCTGTTGTGGTCCCGATCCGGGTACGTCGTCAGCATCGCTCGGTCGGTCGTCACGCCCGGGCAGCCCTGGAGGGCGGTGATGGGCACGATGCTTCCGTCCGGGTTGACCACGTCGTCGCGAAGGCCGTGGAACGCCCAGATCGGCGTCGTATCGAGCTTGCAGTAGTCGTCCGAGGAGCCCGGCCGCCCGTCGCCCGCGATCGGCACCGCCGCCGCGACCTTGTTGTCGGAGTGGTATTTCGCGAGGTATTCCCAGATCCCGAAGGCTCCGCACGACAGCCCGGTCACGTAGACCCGAGTCGGGTCCACGTTGTAGTGCCCGACTGCGTAATCGATGAAGGCGTCGACCTCGTCGGGTGTGGTGCAGAAGGCCGGCGACGCGTTACTGCGGTCGTGCTGAGCCTGCATGTTGCATGAGCCGTTGAACAACGGCTGGTTGTCACAGGACGAGAAATCGAAGTGGCCTGGTCCTTCTACGTGCTGGGGGGCGAGGACGACGAACGGGCGGGCGACCGGCCAGCCGCCGACATCGATGTACTTCGGGATCCCAGCCCGCACGAGTGCCGACAGTGCTTCGGGGTTTCCGTCGCCGGTCTCGCCGTATCCGTGAAAGAACAGGAGCAGTGGACTCTTGTCGCCGGTCGGTGTGTAGCTGGGCGGAAGGTATTCATCGAAGCCCACCGGCGAGTCGGTGGAGCCGATCGGCCTCGGCGTGAGGTACTGGGCGGAGTCACGGCTTTCGGCGGGCGCCACGAGCGAGGCGACGATCAGGCACAGATCCATGTCGAAAGTCGGGTGTGGTCCCGACACCCTCGATCCCGTGTCCGCGCCCGCGCCGGTGGCCAGATCGACCGTATAGAAGAACGATGCGGTCCCGCGGTCGCGCGCGACCATCTTCCCGGACGAGTCGCTGATGGTCACAGGCTGGCCCGATTCATGGAACGTGAAGTCATAGCGCTGTCCCTCGACGCGCTTCGCCCTGATGTCCTTCCACAGGTTGTGCCCCGCCAGGCTGAACGACCGGCCATCTTCTGCGGTCCACGTTTCCTTGAAAGAGTGGCGAGTCGTCCAGTACGCGATATCCGCGTTCTTGCTATCGACGCGGATCTGGAGCTCGTCCGAGAACGAGCCCTCGACCTGCATCGGATACCCGCAGTCCCAAGCGGTGCCCGAGTAGGAATCGGCGAACGTCTCCCGGTCGACGATCGTCGCGCTAGCCGACCCGGTCGCGAGCGTGACCGCGATCAGAGCCGCACCGAGGACGCCCAGCGCGCGCATCCGCCGCGTCCGTGCAAGCGGGCCGGGATACGTGTTCGAGGCCATGTCGACATCTCCCTCAGCGACGGGAGTGTGGATCCCGTCCTGCCCGCGGCGTAGCTCGTCACAGGCGTCCCTGATCAGACCGTACTCGCCGGGCGTCAGGCCAACGTCTCGTGACTGCGACACGATTGCAATCAATCCAGAGGGTCAGCAGGTCCGGAAGGAACGAGGGGCGCCCGACCATCCGCGGGATGGCTTCAGACCCCCAGGCTGACCTAGATACTGTTCCGCCGCGCCCCGACATCATGTCCTGGCTCGTGCGCGGGTTCGGATTCGCATTCGGCGTTGCCATCGTCATCGGGCTGATCGCGCTCGGCGCAGCTGCCGGCAAGGTCCTGATCCTGACCTTCGTGGCCGTCCTGCTAGCGTCGGCTCTCGAGCCGATGGTCGGTTTCATCCGCGACAAGCTCCCCGTGGGGCGCGGCGGGACGATCCTGCTGGTGTACCTCGGGTTCTTCGTGACCGTCCTCGGGCTCGCGTTTCTCGTCGTTCCGGCGGCGATCGGACAGGGGCAACAGATCGTCGCGAAGCTGCCGGGACTCATCGACACGACCCGGTCATGGGCTCAAACGCTGCGACCAGACGTCCTGTCGACATCCGTGACGGAGCTGCTCGACTCCATCTCCCACGTGGTGACACCGCCCGCTGCTCCCGGTTCGGATACCGTCCTCGAGGTCGGGAGCGCGGCGGCCGAGGCAGCTGTGACGCTCACGACACTGCTCACGCTCGTGTTCTTCTGGCTCGTCGAGCACGCTCGTCTGCAGCGCTATCTCCTGGCCTTCGCCCCGCTTGAGCGACGCGCCGGCGCGCGCGACGCCTGGAACGAGATCGAGTCGCGCCTCGGGCTGTGGGTCCGCGGCCAGCTCATCCTGATGGGCACGATGGGCGTCGCGACGGGGACCGCGTACACCCTGCTTGGCTTGCCGGGGGCCGTCCTGCTCGGGTTGATCGCCGCGCTCGCAGAGGCGATCCCGATCGTCGGCCCCCTCCTCGGCGCGATCCCGGCGATCCTCGTCGCCGCGACCGTCTCACCCGAACTCGCCGTCATCGTGGCCGGCGTCTACCTGGTCATCCAACTGGTCGAAGGAAGCGTGCTTGTCCCGATGGTCATGCGGAACACGATCGGGATCTCACCACTCCTGGTGCTGCTGTCGCTGCTCGTCGGGGCGGCCGTGGGTGGCTTGATGGGCGCCTTCCTCGCGGTCCCGATCGCCGCCTCCGTGGAGATCGTGGTGAACCGACTGCAGGCGCGCGAGACGCCGGTCGCTCTCGACCCCGCCGCCATCGAGACGCCCGACGAGGACGCCCGCGACGCGCTCGAGCAGTCGCTGCCGGACGCGCAGGGAGCTGCCGCATCCTGACCCGGGTCAGCGAGCCCCACAGTCGCGCTCGATGATCGATACCGCCCCGCGCAATCGCCGCCGCGCATCCTCGACCACGTCGAGCGGCCGGAAGGCACTCTCCTCGATCTCGTGCTCGACAGACTTCGCCACGCGATCGCGGACGCGGGCTGACCAGCGCGAGCCGAGCCACCCCGCGTGGGCGCCGAGCAGTCGTGCGATCACGTAACCCGCGAGCAGCGCCATCACGAGTGCGACGAAGGGGGAGGGGATCGGCCCGAGAACGGGAACGTCGACGGAACCGGTCACGGGTCGGGCGAGGATCCAGAGGACGACCCATACCGCGGACAGGACGATCGCCGCAGTGGCGATCGTCTGGAGCACGCCGAGCAACGTCCACCACCGGCTTGTCGGAGGCTCGAAGGTGCCGGCGCCCCCGATCGCTCGATCCACCGCGCGCTCCAGACCGCGGCGGACGTCTGTCGGGTCGAGCGTCGCGGCGATGGCCGGACGGATCGCTGGTGGCGCGCTGCGGATCGGCCCGGACAGCGCGTCCCGCACCGCCTCCGTGGCGGGGCCGAGCCCGCCTCGCTCACGCCAGCGGAGGAGGAAGCGGTTGGGGTCCGCGACGGCGGTCTCCCGGCCCGACGTCCGATAGATGAACGACGTGACGCGCCCGAGCGGTCCTGCGCCCCGGGATCGCGCGGAGGCGCGCGTCGCCGCAACGGCTTGTCGCTCCAGGGCCTGCAGGTCGACGACCTCGAGGACCGAAGACGTTGCGGAGCGTACTGCCACGGCGCGGGCTGAGTCGTCGAGAAGTGGCTTGCCAGGGGAGCCGCCAGGATCGCCCGACGCTATGGCAAGGCCACGGGCCGCGGCCACCACCGACGCCGCGATCCGCCCTCGGACGACGCGCTTGGCGTCGGCGCCTGCTGCGAGCCACGCTCGGAGGTCGGCCGTCCCGCGCTCCGTCGCGGCGCTCGTCACGAGTACGGTCACCCTCGATCCGTCGACGGCCTTCGAGGTGAGCTCCGCCTCGAGGTCGCGCTGGACGCGCCGGGCATCGTCAGCGCCGATCCGGTCCGATTTGTTGACGAGAACGACCTGGCGGCCGAGGCGCGGCAACCACGAGCGCAGGAAGTCATCGTGGAGGACCGCGTCGGCGTACTTCTCGAGATCGGTGACCCATGCGACCGCATCGACCAGCGGCAGCAGCGCTTCGACGCGCGAACGATGCTCGAGTGCGACCGAATCGACGTCCGGCAGGTCCAGGATCGCGACCGGACCGACGTCCGTGGCCTCGTGTTCTCGCACGTCGGCGACACCGAGCCAGTCGAGCAGCGGTCCGAGCGCATCCTTCTCGGCTCTCGGAACCCAGGCGACTGGGTCCGAGGTGGTCGGCCGGCGCGCGGATGCGGTGCTGACGACGTCGCCGGCGAGAGCGTTCAGCAGGCTCGACTTGCCCACGCCCGTGCCGCCCACGAATGCCAGGACGTAGGCGTCGCCCGGGAAGCCCACGCGGTGGAGTCCGGCGTCATGAGCAGCGCGAAGCGGCTGACTATCGAGGCCGAGAAGATCGGCCGCATCACCGGCCTCGACGGCCGCCGCCAGGCAACGTGAAAGGGGGTCCGTCGCTAACGGGGCTGGCGATGAGGAGACGTGCGCCGCCCGTACGGCCGCCCCGGGCACCCTCGTCGTCACGTCGTGACGGCTGGCAGCGATCTGATCTCGCGGCCGGCGGTACGCAGCTCCCTCGCAAGCTCGGACAGCTCGCCGGAGGCGGGAAGGTGTTGGTCGTAACGTGCTCGTTCCGCTGCGAATGCCGTCGCCAGGACTTCATCGAGTCGCTGACGAGCGTGCTGGATCAATTCGACCATCGCCGCCTCACCGAACAAGGCCGAGAGCAGCTTCTGGTTCACGAACGCGGTGGCGGCAGCGACGCCGACCTCGGCTCCGGTCAGCCCGCCGGTGTGCAGGAAGGTCGCGAGCATGACGGAGGTCCCGAGGACGTTCACGCCGAGAGATGCGCCCCGAGCGAGCAGGCGCTTCGACTGTCCTTCCGCCTGGATCTCGGCGGCGATGCCGTCCATCCACTCGTCGAGTCCGGCGCGCACCCTGTCGTCGAAGGTAGGGGAGGGAAGCCACAGCTCGGCATGCTCCGACGTGATCGGTGCCATCGTCAGGTCGGTCGACCAAGCCATCGCCGTCTTTCGCGCAGCTTCGGCAGCCTGGAGCCGAGCGACGTCGAGCAGGTCATCCGTCGTCGCGGCTCGGACCTCCGCCACGGGCGCCGTGGCGGGCCGGAACACGGCAGCGATGGCGCCGCGGACGCGCCCGATCCCCTCGGAGAAGAAGCGAGTGACCTGGTCCGCCCCGACGTATGCCTGCCAGTGGCGAAGCGCCTCCTCCCGCAGGAACCGGCCGTGGTTGATCTCCTCCTGGAGCGCTGCGAGACCCGACTCGTACGCACGGTCGGCCGTCCGTCGCAACGACTCGACGTCGATCGCCTCGTGTTCGGCGTCGTCGGCGATGCGGTCGAGACTATCGCCAAGCCCCAGTAGCGAGCCCGTCAGGGCACGAGCCGCAAGCTCGCGCCGAGCGTCGCCAGCGGTCCGCAGTCGCGCGATCTCGTCATCGAGTCCCTGGATCGCGTGCGGCCGCAGGCTCGTCCCGTCCCCCGACAGGTCGCCCTCGGACACGACGATCAGATCGCGTCGCCGTCCATCCGGGGTCGTGGCGAGGAGGTCGTTCAGCCCTGTGTCGGCCATCAGTCGATGGATATCCGACAGGATCTCCGAGCGGTCCGCGGCGTCCGCGGGCATCCGGTTGAGAACGACAAGAAGCGGCAGACCACGCTCCTCGACGCGGGACAGCACCGTCCACGGAACTCGGTCCGCGTACCGAGTTGCGGTGGTGACGAAGCAGCACAGGTCCGCAGCCTCCACGAGCCTGTCGGCGAGGACACGGTTTGCGTGCTCGAGCGAGTCGATGTCCGGCGCGTCGACGACCGCGAGCCCGCGCTCGACCGTCGGGTCTTCCACGAACCGGAGCTGCTCCGGTGGCACGGCGCCGAACGCGCCCTCGACGAGCGCCTCGCGATCGTCTGGGTGGACGAGGACGACAGCCACGCGCGTGGTCGGTCGCAGCACGCCGGTCGCGCTCGCGGCACGGCCGGCGATCGTGTTGAAGATCGTGCTCTTGCCCGCACCTGTCGGCCCGAGGAGCAGAACGACGAGCGGTGCGTCCAGTGACGCAGCGCGGACGCGGATATGACCGCGCAGAAGGTCTGCCAACTGCCGTGCCCGGGCGCGACCGGCGTCCGTCCGTGGTCTTGACGCCAACCGACGCTCCGCCAGCGCCTCGAGCCGTCCGACGAGCACACGGAGTTCGACCGGCTCGGTTCCGATCATCTCGCCACGCTATCCGGCGAGGCGACACGGTGGGATGCCAAGCGGCTTGGCTCTGGTGCCACCAGCGTTGCAAGGTCGCTACCAGGTGGCATCATCGGACGGCATGAAGGAGCGACGACGATGAAGCTGATGGCCACGATGATGGTGTCCCTCGACGGGGTCTACCAGGGACCGGGCGGCCCCGATGAGGACAGGCGAGGTGGGTTCGACCGCGGGGGCTGGACGGCCGCGCACGCCGACGCCGAGATGTGGCCCGTTCTCGTCTCGATGTTCGAGCGTGCGGACGCGCTCCTGCTCGGCCGCAAGACGTGGGAGATCTGGGAACCGTACTGGCCGCAGCACGACGACAACCAGCTCGGCCACGCGATCAACACGCTTCCGAAGTACGTCCCGTCGACGACGTTGAAGGATCCGACCTGGCAGAACACCCACGTCGTCGACGGCGACGTCGAGGCAGCGGTCCGCGAGCTCAAGGCCAGGCCAGGCGGCGAGCTCCAGGTCCACGGCAGCGGCGTCCTGCTCCGATGGCTTCTGGACCGCGACCTCGTCGACGAGCTCAACCTGCGTGTCTACCCCGTCGTGGTCGGCGATGGACTGCGGCTGTTTCCCGAGCACGGCGAGAGCCACGACCTGACGCTCGTCGAGTCGCGGTCGATCCCGTCAGGGGTGATGCTCCAGACCTTTCGACCGAACGGCCGGGCGAGGTTCGCCAGCGCGGACGACTGATGAACGACCATCTTTCGACCGAGCAGCTCGGTTGGGTGCTCGGCCGGTCTGCCGCGACCATCCGGGACAGGGTGAAGGCGGGCGACATCGCCGGGTCGCGGACGACGGCTGGCTTCCGGATCCCCAAGGCAGAGGTCCTGCGCCTCGCTCGAGAGAAGGTCGAAGGCGAGACCGGCAGCACGGCATCGGACAAGGCGTTGGAGAAGCTCATCGACGACGTCATCGCGACCAACGAGGCGGCGACCGCCGGCGAGTGACGAGCGTGCCGCCTACACGATCCGTCGCGCGGCCGGGCGGCTCCGCCGCTACCGAGTGACGAAGAGTGACGGCGGCAGCGACGAACCGTTGAAGCGGTCGAGATCAACGGCGCCGCTGATCCCCGGGACCGCGCCGAAGCTCGAGTGCTGCCAGAACGACCAGCCGTTGCCCGCCCAGGCACCGGCGGGTACTGCCGGTTGACTCTCGGTCGTCCAGTTGGCGATCCAGAGGACGGCGTACCCGTTCCTCGCGAACCAGTCCGTGTCCGCCATCGACGTCGACCAGAAGGTCGGGTTCGTGTAGATGATCGGCCTCACGCCCGTCGCCGCGGAGACCTGCGATAGCCATGTCTGCGCCCAGGCCGTCAGCGAGCCCGAGCTCAGGCCATTGGCAGTCTCGAGATCGAGCACCGGCACCAGGTCGCCGGACGGGATCGTGGAGTTCCGCAGGAACCAGCTCGCTTCGTTCGCCGCGTCATTGACCGCGTTATCCGGGTTCGCGAAGTGATACGACCCGACGGCGAGGCCCACGTTCGTCGCGCCTGAGTGGTTCGACCAGTAGGCGGTGTCGGCGGTGAGCGTGCCGGCGGTCGCACGGATGAACGCGAAACGCTTGCCGGCCGATGCGACCTGCCCCCAGTCGATCGGACCCTGGTGGTAGCTGACGTCGATCCCGTCGACGTACCGGGCCGGCGTCGGCGTTGGCGTCGGTGTGGCGGTCGGCGCCGGTGTGACGGTCGGCGCGGGTGTGACGGTCGGTTGCGGTGTCGGGCTCGGGGTCGGAGTCGGTCGCGTGGTGGGCGTCGGACGCGGTGTCGAGTCCTTCGGCTTGGCTTCCACCACCGAGGGCGATGCCAGGACGAACAACGCGACGGACAACGCAAGGAATGCGGCCAGGAGTCGGTGCACTCGGAGATGCTGAGCGCTATCGAGAAGCGCGTCAAACGTCCGCTCCCCCCATTCACGTGGGAGGTTGACGGGCGCCCCGCGAAAAGCGTGGCGCAGGGGAACCACCGGCTCAAGATCGGCTACTTCGGCCCATTCCCGTCCGGTACAGTGGCGCCCGGAATGGCACACGCGAACGGGGGTGAGGGATGAGTCGCCGGGAACCTCGGAGAGCCGGGATCGCGCGAACCGGTGCGGTCCTCGCAGCGCTCGCGGTCGTGATCCCGGTGCTGGCGTCCGCGAGCCATACCAGCGCGGCTTCGACGCTCTTCGCTCCTTACCAGTCGATCGCCTTGGGCAGTGACACGAAAGCGGTTGCGATCGGCGACGTGACCGGCGACGGCCGCGCTGACGTCGTCGCCACGAGCGCGCAGGGCTTCTACGCCGATTACCGGGTGTATGTCAGCGCGAGTCTGCCCGACGGGACGCTTGCCGCCCCGGTCTCGTATCCGACCCCCGGGACGGGAACGAACAGGATCGAATCTGTCGCCATCGGCGACATCACGGACGATGGACGTCCCGACGTGGTGGTCGGCGCTGCGGGCCTCGGCGTTCTCGTCTATCCGCAACTCGCGACCGGCCTGCTGGGGACGCCCACGGTCATCCCGACACCGCACACGCTCCGCGTCGCGGTCGGGGACCTCGATGGTGCCGGCGGCATCGATCTGGCCGCCATCGGGTGGGGAGACGACCTCGTCAGCGTCTTCCTCAACGATGGTCAAGGCAGCGTCGGCGGCGCGACGACCTATGCCGCCCGGCATAGTGGGTACGACGATCTCGAGATCGGCGACGTCTCGGGCGACGGGCGCGACGACATCGTCGTCATGTCGGGCCAGACGTACGCGACACCGAACGTGAGCGTCGTGCCGCAGCTCGCCGGAGGCGGGTTTGGTGCGGCCGGCGAGTATCGCGTCGGGGACCAGATCAACTCGAGCGGCATCGGGCTCGGTGATGTCACGGGCGATGGCCGCCTGGACGTCGTCGCAGCCTACGGCGGCAATCGACCCCAGTCGCGTCTCGCAGTCTTTGCTCAGACCTCGGCCGGGCTTCTCGCTTCGCCCGTGAGCTACCCGGTCTACGACATCCCGACGCCTGTCGAGGTCGCCGATCTCGACAAGGACGGCCGCGGTGACGTCGTGACCCTCCACAGCGCCTGGCTCAGGGCGGGTGTCTCCCTCGGTCGAGCCGATGGAACCCTCGCACCCGAGGATCTGTACAACCTTCCATACGGCAGCTACGACCCGCACGGGTTGGCTGTCGGCGATTTCACGGGCGACGGCTGGCCCGACCTCGCGATCGCGGACTCGAACAACGGCCTCGTCATCCTTCGAAACCTCGGGTCCGCGCCGCCGCCACCGAGCCCGACACCGACACCGACGGCGGTGGTCACGCCGAAGCCGACCGCCATCCCGACCCCGACGCCCACACCCGTGCCGACACCGACCCCGCAGCTGCCGTCTGCGCCACGGAACCTCACCAGCAGCCCGAACCTAGCCGCCGGCGTCGGTCTGACCTGGGCCGAACCGACGATCCAGGGGACGGGCGGCGTGAGTGGCTACCGGATCTACAGGAGCGCCGATGGCGCCAGCTGGGGGTCGCTTGCCACCGTCGGCACGGTCCTGACGTTCACCGACACAACGGTCCCCAACGGAGCGCGGTTCTCCTACAGCGTGGCCGCCCTCGGACCGTTCGGTGAAGGCCCACGTTCGAGTGCCGTCGTCGCCCAGCGGGCCGTGCCTCCGGGCACGCCGACGACCTTCACCGCGACGACGGCAGCGGGCAAGACCGGGATCGCGCTCAGCTGGAAAGCCCCGACATCCGACGGCGGATCACCGGTCACCGGATATCGGATCTACCGCGGCACCGCGAGCGGCAGCGAGGCGTTCCTCGTCAGCGTCGGAGCGACGACGACGAGCTTCACGGACGCCAGCGTGGGGCACAAGATCCGCTACTACTACCGTCTGACAGCGGTGAACGCGGTAGGGGAGGGGGCCGCCGCCGCGGCGAACGTCACGTCTCGCTGACGTCGAGTCGCCTGAGCCGGGCGATGGGGATGACGCGGTCCGTCTTCGAGGGGTACTCGCCGAACTGGGGGTGTTCGGCGAGATGCCGTTCCCACAGCGCGTCCCGGTCGACGCCTTCCGCGACGGTCGCGCGTGCCTGGAACCTCTCGCCGTCGGTTTCGACCGTCACGATCGGGTTGGCGGCAAGATTCCTGAACCAGGCAGGATCATCGGGTTCCCCGCTCTTCGAGCCGACGACGACGTAGTCATCGCCATCACGCGTGAACGTCACGACAGCCTCTCGCGGTTCGCCGCTCTTCGCGCCGGTCGTCGTGAGGACCATCACTGCCTTGCCGGCGAAGTAGCCGCTCGTCGGGCGGCCGTTGGCCCGGATGTCGGCGATCAGGTTCTTCGTCCAGTCCGCGTAGTCGGTCATCGAACATCCTCGCCTTGGTCCATGCGCTCGAGAAGCGCCATCGTGGTCTGCCAGCTCCGGATCGTCATCGACTTGTACGCCGCCGTCCCGACGATCTTGCCAAGGCGGCTCTTCGTCCGTTCCGCGCTCAACCGCTGTGAATAGATGACACCGTTTCCCGGCCAGACCGCGTCGACTCCCGGGCGCGGGTCGAACACCTTCATCGCCGTCGCGACGTCGATCCCCATGAGAAAGACCGCGTCGCTGTGGTACGTCTCCGGATGGTCGCCGAAGCCCTTCGGGCGCTTCTCGACGACGGCGCGGAGTTGCGCGAGCGTGAGGACGAGGACCGCGATCAGCTCACTATCGAGCTTGAACGTCCTGGGGAGCGCTTCCTCGAGCTCTTGCTTGATCGCCGCCGCCGACTGATCCGAGGTCAGGATCACGTTGCCGCTCGCGATGTACGTCGAGACCTTCGTGTGGCCATGCGATTCGAGGAGCTCGCGAAGGGCCGCCATGGGCACCTTGTTTCGCCCGCCGACGTTGATGCCACGCAAGAGGACGAGGTATCGCGTCACCGTTTCCCGAAACCAGGAAGGGCAGCGGCCTGTTCCATCCACGACGCGAGCTGCCGCTCGTCGATGTCGTCCACGGACGCAAGATCCACGCCGCGGGACGCCTTGCCCATCCCGATCGGCGTCATCGGTGGCACCGGCGTCAGTGACGTCCCACGCCCGAAGGTGAGCTTGACGTGGCCGTCGAACCCGCCACACGAGAAGCACCAGCCGTCGCCGACGCCGTACCAGGCCATGCCCCATTTCACGCTGCGTTGCAGGCCGGCCAGCGTCTTTGCCGCCAGCGCATCCACGCGCTCGGCGATCGAGCGTTGCGGCTCTGGCAGGGTGGCGATGTAGGCAAAGACGGGCTTGTCGCCGAGGGCCGCCTTCGCCGGACTTGCCCTGCCGGTCATCGCGGCAGGGAGTGTCGTTGCCACGCCCGTTGACTCCGTCATGGACGCGTCACCGCCGACGTTCGACTCGATTTCGTTGTCTGTCATCGTCGAGTTCCCCCCATGCGGTGTGCCTGGAATCTTCCTGTGAAGAGTAGCGACACCACCGGCGGTCACGGGCGACGACCGTTGCGGATCGCGTTCCGGCGCAACTTCTGAGGGCCGTCCTCCGTCACAGTTCCGGCGACCGACCCGAGCGTGGCGTGACAACTTCGTGTGCACAAGCGAAGATGTGGCTGCTTCCAGGGAAGGGCCGAGTGCCCGCCCACCCCGAATGAGCAACAGATGACCGACCTGCCCGACTCCGCAGCCGACAAGGCTGCGAACGCCTCCATACACGACAGCGAATGGTCCGCCCCCGACCCAGAGTTGGCGGCGCTGGTCCGGCACGACTCATGGCCGGACGACACCGGCGTCGAGACCGTCCCGGTCCTACCCCTTGCGGTAACTGACGACGAGCCTCCGAAACGGCCCCGGCGCCGCCGGTCGCTGGCCTTCCGCTTCGGCGTCGCCTTCGTCCTGGGCTTCCTCCTCACCGCCGGCATCGGAGCCGGGGCCCTGTACGCATGGGGCCAGCAGTACGAGGGACGGGTCATGCCCGGCGTGCGCATGGGCACCACCGAGCTCGGCGGACTCACCCGCGAGCAGGCGCAGGAAGCGATCACGAACGCGTACGGGTCGCTCGGCACCGGGCAGATCGCGCTCACCGGGCCCGACGGCGAGACGACCACCATCAGCTACACGGACGTCGGCAGAGGGCCTGATAGCTCGGCGCTCGTCGACGCCGCACTCGGGGCAGGTCGTCAGGGCGAGCCCCTCATGAACCTCATCAGCGCACCCCGAGCCGCGATCAACGGCGTGACCCTCGACCCGGCCGTCGCCTACGACCGCGAGAAGCTGGCGGCCCGGGTCGATGACCTCGCCACCAGGATCGATCAGACGCCCGTGGACGCTTCGATCACGGCCGGTCAAGGCGGGACGTTCACCGTAACGCCGTCGAAGGACGGTCGGACGGTCGACAAGGGAGCGCTCCTGACTGCGCTCGACCAGCAGCTCGCGTCGCTCGGCACGCCGGACTCAGTCGCGATGGCCGTGCCCGTCGTGCCATTGCCACCGGCCGTCCCGACCGCCTCGGCGGAGGCGGCCAAGGCGGCTGCGGGGCGAATGGTCGCCGACATCGTCGTCGCCCGGGGCAAGGACACCTGGACGGTCGCGGACACGAAACTCGCGCCGCTGATCTCGTTCTCGACCGCACCGGACGGGACGATCACTCCGGTCCTCGACGAGGCGGGCCTCGACCCGATCATCGAGGCGCTGGCCAAGGATGTGAACAGGCCGGCGCAGGACGCGGGACTCAAGATGGTCGGCGGACACGTCGTCGCCACCGGCTCCAGCCACGAGGGCCGAAAGCTCGACGCTGTCGGCATGAAGACTGCGATCATCAGCGCGATCGCCGCGCGGCAGGCCGGCACGCCCGCATCGCCGGTCCCGGCCGTCGTCAAAGCCGTCGACCCGAAGCTGACCGCGACGGACGCCAAGGCCTTCGCCCCGAAGATGAAGGTCATCAGCTCGTACAGCGTCTGGTACCAGCACATCGTCAACAACCACTTCGGCGGGAACATCGAGGGTCCCGCCACGGTGCTCAACGGCACGGTCGTGCCGGCCGGCGCCAAGTTCGACTTCTGGAAAGAGGTGGGCAACCTGCGCAACGCGCCCGGCGTCGGGCCGGGCAACGCGATCGAGGGTGGGAAGATCACCGTCACCGGTGCGTTCGGCGGTGGCATCTGCACCACGTCGACGACGCTGTTCAATGCGGCGTTCCGGGCAGGCATGGTGCCGCTCGCCCGAAAGAACCACAACGAGTTCATCAGCCGCTATCCGGCGGGCCTCGATGCCACCGTCTGGATCGTCGGCAACACCAAGCAGACCATGAGCTTCCGGAACGACACGCCGTACCCGATCATGATCACGCGGGTCATCAGCCGCAGCGGCGGGAAGTACTGGCTGACCTTCAAGATCTGGAGCGTCCCGAACCACCGGAAAGCCACGGTCACCAACACGGTCATCCAGCCGGGCGAGCGCGCGATCCACAAGACCGTGAACGATCCGACGAAGCCGGTCGGGTACCGCTTCTTCAACAACGCCGCGGTGGACGGCGCCAAGGTCTGGACCACCGTGACGATCTACGACCACGGCAAGGTCCACTGGACCAAGCGCTACTTCTCGAACTACCCAGCGGTGGACGGCGTGACCGTCGTGGGGACCAGGAAGACCTGACGCCGTGGTGGTGCGTACCCGCACCGCCATTATCGACACCCGACTACACAAGACCTCCACCGCCCGACATCATGTCGCGAGAATGCGGGGGGGGCGGGGCTGGAGCCCGTTCCACGACACGGAGTGTCACCAGGCGGTCGCCGACTCCTGTCGTTGCCAGTGACGAGGCCGGCCTTAGCCGGAGGAGGATCTGGATGACACACGCATTCGTGAGGAGATTGGGACTCGCGGTCTCTACGACCGCGCTCGTCCTCAGCTTGTCGGCTGGCGCCGCGTTCGCCGGCGAGATCACCGGTCGGCCCGGCACGCCGGACGTTCCGTTCTCCGGGACCGGACACCGCACCGGCGCGTTCGAGAACGCGAACTCGATCTGCGCCTTCAACGGGTTGAACGACATGAACCCCGCGCAGGGGCCGATCCACGAGATCACCCAGAACCCGCACAACCAGGGCTCTCCCGGTGACGCTGGTCATGGCACCTGCGCCGGTGGTAGCAACTTCGAGCGGACCAAGTAGGCATCTGGCCCCGGTACCGACGGTCGGGACCGGGGCCACGCTCGCAGCGGACTACGTGACGGCTTCTGCGTAGTCGCGTGCACGGACCCGGCGGATCGCCGCCGACACCTCCGACTGGACGCGCATCGGATCGTCGGAACGAAGCGTTCCGCGGCCGGTCGAGCCGCGCCAGCCCCACACGCCGATGATCGGCGCCATGGCAGACAACGCCTCTGTGACCTGACCGACGAACTCCTCGGTGCCGGCAGGAATGCGAAAGGCCTGGACCCACGCAAGGTCGAGGCGGCCGGATGCCACCCCGAACGCGCGCGTCGCATCGAGGCGCGCCTCGAGATCACCGTCGTAGGCGTCAGTACCGACGACCGCCACTCGTGCGATGACCGATGGCGTGATCTCCCCGGCGCGGTCCGGCTGGATCGTGAGCCAGGCACGCTCGTCGCACCCCCACGCGTCGAGAGCGTGTTCGAAAGGGAAGCCGCGCGGCTCGTCGACGTGGAGGATGTCCGCACCGGTCGCTCTCGCGTGACCGATCCATTCCTCGAGCGACAGCCGACCCGCGATGCCCTCGCCGCCGAAGATGTCGCCGCCCCATGGGGAGATCACCGTGACGAAGCCGAGGGCGCGCGCCGTCGCAACGAGTGCCTGGAAGGTCTCGCGCTCCCAGGTGGCGTCGTCCTGGGTCATCGGCAGGAGCACCCAGTCGAACCCGGCCGCGCACATCTCGGCGAGATCCGCTTCGAAGTGCGTCTGGTCTCGCACGCCAAAGTACGCGCAGCCGAATGCCGGTGTCCGGCGAAGCAGCGGAGGTGACGGGTCCGTGGGGGTCAGGGCGGACAAGACCTGAATGGTATCCCGGCTGGCCCACGCTTCGGCGGCCACATGCGCGTTCCCCAGCTTCGCCTAAAGGCCCGAGTTTCATGAGTCCCTTGTAAATGAGCGGTCAGCGGACGTTCGAAATAGAGGAAACGCTCGATGGAGTCGAGCCGCCCCGTCCGTAGCGTGACCTTGACGACCCGAAACCGATCGGGACAGCGGGGTAGAAGGAGCGCTGGGATGTTCAGGTACGAGCGAGCGAACTATTTCGAGCGGCTGGTGGAGCTGCATCTGGCCTACGCGATGCGGGGCGACGAGGACAGCACAGGCGTCATGACCATCGACGAAGCAATCGAATGGGTCGAGGTTGAGATGGCCGCACCGACCGCTAGCGAGCCTGAATGATGTCGCCGGCCGGATACGCCCTGACCAGAATCATTTCCCGAACCCCTTCTCCGGTCTGTCGTTTCGCTTGAATGGTTCCACGCCAGCCGTTGATGCCGCAGCGGGTCTCGAGGCGTACCGTCGGCGCATGATGACCACCGAACCGAAGCGCGCGAAACGTCCCCACATCGGCACACGAACCGTCACCCGCGCCGGACGGCACAGCCCCATGCGTGTGTGCATCGTCGCCGGCATCGGCTTGTCATTGGCTGCAGTCCTGGGCGGCTGCGCCTCCGGCGCCTTGAGCTCCGGATCGCTGGCTGTCCCGAGCGTCGATGTCTCCGCAGCCGCAAGCGCCGGGGCACAGCTCGGCCTGCGGGCGCTCGACCAGGTCGACGCAGCGATCGCGGCCAACGAGACGTCGGGGAAACTGTCCGCCGAGAACGCGACGACCCTCAAGAATCTCTCCGCCTCGATCCGTACGTCGCTCCAGAGCGGTGACGTGAGTGCCGCGAAGACCGCCTCTACCGACTTCGCCGCCAAGGTCGATGAGTTCGCCTCAGGACTCACCGGCGACGCCGGCACGAAGCTCCAAGACGCGGTCGCTGCCCTCAAAGCCGCCGTCGGCAGCTGATCCAGGACAACGCCCTCGTCCCTGCCAACTTCGACAGACGGCATCTTGGCGAGCCGGCGGAATCCGCGGCATCGGTAACGGTCCCGGATAATCGAGGAGTGGAACCACGCGTCGGTGTCGCCCCGATGCCACTCGAATCGACGGATGGCACATTCGTCATCGGCCGGGACACGTTCCCGGACTTCGCCCGCCTGGCGCGTCTCGGCGTGCACATCCAGTCCGAACGCGTCAGAGCCGCCCACCCGGATCCGGACTACGTCGAGACGGCACTCGACGCCCTTGGCGAGGCATGCCGGCAGCTCGACATCCCGGCGGCATCGATCGTCTTCGTCGACACGGTCGAGCCTCCACCCGCCACCGGGCTCCGTTACGGCTTCAAGGGCTCGTACACGACCGACTACCCGACGATCATCTGGGTCTTCGCGAACTGGACGCATCACCACGAGCTTCGGGAGGTCGTCCGTCACGAGGCTGCTCACCTCGCGTTCGCACGGACCCACACCGCCGAGGAGTCAGCTGGTCACTCCGGACCCTCCGAGGACTTCGCGCTGACATTCGAGAGCGAGATCGCACCCCCGGAAGGCTCACCGTGAGGCAGGCCGATGACGAAGCAGGGAGGTCAAAGCCGATGCCGAAGGTAGTCGCGGCGATCACGATGTCAGTCGATGGTTACATCACCGGCCCGAACGATGGCCCCGACAAGGGACTCGGTGAAGGCGGGGAGCGCCTGCATTACTGGGTCATGGGCGGCCCCTGGAGCTACGAGCGCGAACCGCAGGGCGAGCCCGAGGGTGTGGACGCCGAATACCTGCGCGAGATGACGGCGCGGGGCGGGGCCGTCGTCGTCGGCCGGAACATGTACGAGGCCGCGGGGCACTGGGGCGGCGAGAACCCGTTCGGCATGCCGGTCTTCGTGGTCACTCACCGGCCTCAAGAGGAGCCTGACTCAGGCGAGTTCACGTTCGTCGGAAGCTTCGCGGAGGCCATCGATCGCGCGAAGGAGACCGCCGGGGACAAGGACGTCAGCATCGGCGGCGGCGCAGATGTGATCAGGCAGGGTCTCGACGCCGGGATCGTGGACGAGCTCCACGTCATCGTCGCGCCGGTCATCCTCGGGAGCGGCAAGCACCTGTTCGAAGACTTCACAAGGTCGCTCGACCTCCAGAACCTCCGCGTCCGCCAATCGCGGTGGGCGACGTTCATCGAGTTCGCGGTACGTTGATACACGGGCCACTAGTCACACGTGAGGGTAGGGGAGTTGGCGACTCCAGGACGACATCTTCAACCGAAGCGCGTTTGGGCGGCCGGGACCTTACGAGCCCGGCCGCCCAGCGGGAGTCAGGACGCGAGGGCCGCGCAGAAGAGGGAGTCGTATGCGTCTCTCGGTGTGTCGAGCCCGGGATGTGGGCCGGACGCGGCAAGGATCTCAAACGAGAAGGAGAGGAACTCGCCCGTGGCATCGTTGACCGTGTAGGTCCCCCGGAGTGTCAGCGAGCCACGATCGGACAGGACGCGGCCGGTGCCCGGATCGATGACCGCGAAGGCAAGCCCGGTGATGGAATAGACGACGGTATCGGTCCGTACGCCATCTACGAGGCTGACGACGGTGGCCGGCTGTCGATGGGCAGTGTGCGACTCTCGATAGATGACGGCGCCGTACGGTGAGGTGAATCGGGTCGTCTCGACGAATGTGAACGTGATCCGCCCGTCATCGAACTCCATTTGGTGGCCGGAGATCGACGACTCCCGTATGACGGTGAAGCCGCACGTATCCGTCCAAAAGTCGTCCTGTTCCGTGAACGTGTCATGGAACCGGTCGATGGCGGCGACCGGCACGGCGTTCACGGCCAGGAGGACAGGGAGGGCGAGGAGCGCAAGGAAGCGGCGCATGGGTAGTACCTCGTGCGATGGGGTTCGGTGGCGACGGTGAGTCGCTAAATCGAAGGAAGAGGATTGAGAGAGCGAGGCTCGGTCATCGGTCCATCGGCACGCCTCCCGCGGTCATGGCGCCGAGAACCGGAAGTCGTGGGCGAATTTCGGGAACCAGTCGAGCTCGCCGCCCTCGGGGATGTTCGGGATGAGGACGAGGACGTATTGGCGCCCGCCGTGGATCGCGACAAAGTCGAAGTCTCGGGACGGGAATTCGTGCCCGGTCGGCGGATACGTCTGGTATCCATACCGCGCGTCCTCGCCGTCGAGGTCGTCCGGCGCGATGGTCCGAGGCAGGTCCGAGAGGGCGGGCGGATTCAGGTTCTCGAGCCGGAGGAACTCGAGGACCTCGACGGCGAGATCGTCGACCGTACGCGACGTGAACGTGCCGCACCCTGAGCAGGGTTTTGGGGCGCCTGCGCCCGGCTCGCCGACGAGGACGAACAGCTGCCCCGCGTTCCACGGCGTGAATTGCGTGACGCCATGGGGTCCGGCAAGGAACGGATCGTCCGTCACGGTCCAGTCCGCGTTGTATGACGCCGACCATCCGTATTCCGGGCTCGCGAACGTCGTGTACGTCGGCTGAGGCGTCCCGAAGTCGCCCCCGGCTGCTTCGGTCGGTGACGGCGACGGCGACGGCGAAGAGGTCGGCGACGGCGACGGCGACACGCCCGGACCGACGAAGGGCCCACCTACCAGCGCGATGCCCAGGACGGCTGCGACGACAAGAGCGGCTGCGAGGCCGACCAGGGTGGGGGCCGCGCGGAACGGACGATCTCGCCGACCGATCGCGCGCCCGGCGCGGACACCGCTTGTCACTGCGATCGGTCGGACATCGGCATCACGATCGGCGGCGGGAGGTACCCACGGCGGACCATCGTGGACGAATGTCTCGACGCCGGCCAGCCGCGCCTCGAGGCCGCTCCAGATGCGGTCGGACTGCTCGGGCGTCATGACCACAGCTCCGGATGCGACCGCAAGCGGGCGAGTGCGCGCGCGACGAGCGACCGCACACCCGAGGCGGACAGCCCAAGAACCTCGCCGATCTCCTCATCGGTGAGGTCACGCTGGTAGCGGAGGTAGATCACCTCGCGCTGGCGGTCCGACAGGACGCGGGCGAGCGCCGCCAGCCAGAGCCAGAACTCCGCCCGAGATGACGCGTCCTCGGTGTCTGCGGGCTCCCCGCCATGCTCGCCTCCGAGCGGGATCCACGCGATCAGGCGGCGACGGCGCCACCGGTCAGCAACGAGCCGTCGGGAGATGAGGAGGAGCCACGGGAGAGGACGGCCAGCGGGTCCGCGTCCGGCTCGCCAGGCGAGAAAGGCGCGCTGGAACGTGTC
>JBJMMQ010000061.1:0-7286 GCA_045804705.1 Chloroflexota bacterium | reverse complement strand
GGCTGCAGCGCAACGGATGCGGCGCGGTGCGTCCTGTCACCGATTGGACACGGGAAGCGCGGCTCGTTCGGGAACGGCTCGACGCGGCACCTCACGGCCGGGGCGGGAGGCTCGCGCGGCCCGAGCGTGATACCCCCAGGGGGTATGCGGGAATCGCCTTGCGACGCCCCAGAGGGCCGGTGTATTGTTCCCGAGCCTCAGGCGCCGGGACGCCGTGGGTCACCTCGTCGAAGGGGAGGCTCGCGGGCCGCTCCAGGCTCCGGCAAGGCATCGTCGCTCCCGTCGCGGCGAACGTTCCCGCTGTCTGGCGTCCGCGGTCGGTCCTACCCATCGAAGCCCCCGCTATCAGGAAATCGATCGCACGTATGGACGCGAAGCAGGTCTGGCGCGCGGCACTCGGCGAGCTGCAGGTGTCGTTGTCGCCCGCGAACTTCGAGACCTGGCTGCGCGACACGTACCTCGTCGACGTCGATGACCAGCGGTTCCGGATCGCGGTCCCGAACGGGTTCGCCAAGGATTGGCTGGAGACCCGGTATCGCTCCCTGATCTCCCAGACGCTCGCCCGCGTCGTCGGCTACAGCGTCCAGGTCGAGTTCGTGGTCCAGGGGGCCACGGAGGTGCAGGCGCAGGCCGCCGCGATCGAGAAGCAGGCCGTGCGCGTCGAGCCGACCCGCGTCGGCGCCCCTGAGGGCGCCGCGGCCGGCGTCACCAACCTCAACCCGCGCTACCACTTCTCGAACTTCATCGTCGGCAGTGCGAACCGGCTCGCGCACGCCGCGTCGCTGTCCGTCGCCGAACGGCCCGGCCACGCCTACAACCCGCTGTTCCTCTACGGCGGCGTCGGCCTCGGCAAGACGCACCTGATGCACGCGATCGGGAACGCCGTCGCCGCGAAGTTCCCGCGCAAGCGGGTCGTGTACGCGACGTCGGAGAAGTTCACCAACGAGTTCATCACCTCGATCCAGCAGGGCAAGATCGACGACTTCCGTGCCCGCTACCGCCGGATCGACCTGCTCCTGATCGACGACATCCAGTTCATCGCGGACAAGGAGCGGACGCAGGAGGAGTTCTTCCACACGTTCAACGCGATCCACGAGGACGGCAAGCAGATCGTCCTCAGCTCCGACCGGCCGCCGAAGGCGATCCTGACGCTCGAGGAGCGGCTGCGATCGCGGTTCGAGTGGGGCCTGATCGCGGACCTGACCGCACCGGACCTCGAGACGCGGATCGCGATCCTGCGTGCGAAGGCGGAGGAACAGGGGACGCCGATCACCTCGGACGTCATCGAGTTCATCGCGCGCAAGGTCGTGTCCAACATCCGGGAGCTCGAGGGGGCGCTCAACCGGATCGTGGCGTACGCCTCGATGGGCGCGATGCCGATCACCATCGAGCTCGCGCAGGCCGTGCTGTCCAACGTCCTCTACAACCCCAAGAAGCGCCAGGTCACCCCGGAGCGCATCGCGATCGCCGTCTCGAACTACTACGGCGTGCCGATGGACGCCCTCCAGGGCCAGAAGCGCGAGAAGAGCATCGTGGTGCCCCGCCAGATCGCGATGTTCCTGATGCGCGAGGAGACGGACGTCTCGCTCCTCCGGATCGGCGCCGAGCTGGGCGGTCGGGACCATTCGACCGTGCTTCACGCGTGCGACAAGATCAACCGCGAGGTCGCGATCAACGACGAGCTCCGGCGCGAGATCGCCGCGGTCCGGGAGCTGATCTACGCCGACTGAAGCCGCCGTCCTGGCCGCGAATCGACCGGCAGGTGTGGACAAACGCCTCGAATCGGTGGAGAACAGGGTCGCGTTGTGGACATCCGTGCTCGTCCGCGCGGACATCGCCGACCTCGACGTGGACGTCCGGGAGGACGCGGCGGCGGCTCGACGGACCGGCCGGCGTCCCATCCACGTTCCATCCGCGAGTCGACACCGGTGCTCGGTCATGCCATCCACCGAAGTGGTCCGCTCATCCACCACGGCTTCGTGCGGGGCGGAGCACGTGGGTCCACCGTCTCCACACCGTTACTACGGTGATGACGGGGTGAGATGATAGAGAGAAGATACCCACTACCGATCAGGCGCGACCCCGGGGGTCGACCCCGCGCCCAACCGTGGACCCCGGACCGGCACCGCTCAGCCCGCCCATCCCGTCGCGGCGGCCGGACAGCTCGTCAGCAACGTGGAGTGAACCCGACGTGAAACTCTCGGTCATGCAGGAGAACCTCGCACGCGGCCTGTCCGTGGTCAGCCGTGCCGTCTCGAATCGGAGCACGTTGCCGGTCCTCGCCAACGTCCTGCTCAAGACGGAGGACGCAGGTCTCAAGCTGACGGCGACCAACCTCGAGATCGGTATCACCTACTGGGTCCCGGGCAAGATCGAGACCGACGGTGCGACCACCGTCCCGGCGAAGCTCCTGACCGACCTGGTCAACTCTCTGCCGGCCGGAGAGCGCGTCGACCTGGCGCTCCTCGCAGGCGATGTCCTCCACCTGAAGAGCGGTCGCTTCGAGACCCACATCAAGGGGATCGATGCCGACGAGTTCCCGGCGATCGGAGCGGCCGGGGAGCGGCCGACGACACGCATCGCCCAGAACGTCCTGCGCCGCGCCCTGGCAGAGACCGCGTTCGCCGCGGCCAGCGACGAGGCCCGACCCATCCTGACCGGCGTCCTGGCTCGTTTCGAGGGTGACCAGTTGACGCTGGCCGCGGCCGACAACTACCGGATCGCGGTGAAGACCATCCCGATCCTCGACCCGGTCCCGGAGACGAGCGTCGTCGTCCCGGCACGGGCGCTCAACGAGCTGGCGCGCATCCTCGCCGACGTCGAGGAGCCCGTCGAGGTGGTGCTCGCGGGCGGCCGGAACCAGATCCTGTTCCACCTCGACGGGATCGACCTCGTCAGCCGCCTCATCGACGGTCAGTTCCCGAACTACCAGCAGGTCGTCCCGACGGCGCACACGACTCGCGCCGTCCTCGACCGCGAGGAGCTCCTTCGGGCGGTCCGGCCGGCGGCTCTCATCGCCCATGAATCGGCCAACATCGTCAAGCTCGCCGTGAGCGCCGATGGCGAGCCGGGCATCACGGTGAGCGCCAACGCAGAGGTCGGCGACCATGTCGGCCAGGTCGAGGCCGGCGTCGAAGGCGATGGCACCACGATCGCGTTCAACGCACGCTACCTTGCCGACGTCCTGACGAACGTCACGGCCGACCAGTTCGCGCTCGAGCTCAACGGACCCCTTTCGCCGGGCGTCTTCAAGCCGGTCGGCGACGACCACTACATCCATGTGGTCATGCCCGTCCGGACCACGTCCTAGATCTATCCGGAGGCTGGCCCGGGCACGACCGGACCGGACGACCCCTGCTCGAGACGATCCGACTCCTGGACCTCCGAGGCTACCCGACGCTCGATGCCGCGTTCGGGCCCGGGCCACACATCGTCTGGGGCCCGAACGCGGCCGGCAAGACGAGCCTGCTCGAGGCGATGGTCCTCCTCGCCTGGGGCCGCTCCCACCGGACGAGCACGGACGGGGAGCTCATCCGGTGGGGGACCGACCTCGCCCGCGTCGAAGGCACGGTGGGAGCCGAGACGATCGAGGTCGCGATCGTCCGTGCAGGCGCTGGCGGAACGGCCGGACGCAAGAGGATCAGGGTCAACGGCCTCGGGCGTCGCGCCGCGGGTCTCGCCGGGATCCTGCGAGTGGTCGTGTTCGCACCCGAGGAGATGCTCCTCATCGCCGGCTCGCCATCGCTCCGTCGGGCGACGCTCGATCAGCTCGCTTCGACCGGTTCGCCCGCGTACGCCGACGCGCTGTCCACGTACGGGCGGACGCTCCAGCAGCGCAACAGCCTGCTCCGGGCGATCCGTGAGGAAGGTGCGTCGCGCGACGAGCTGCGGTTCTGGGACGGTTCGTTCCTCGATGCCGGCGGAGTGATCGTCGAGGAACGGCGGCGTCTCCTCGGGACTCTCGACGAGCCGCTCGCTGCCGCCCACGCGGAGATCGCCCCCGACGAGGCCGCTGTGGAGAGGCTCGCGCTGCGCTACGCGACGAACGCGCCACCACTCCCCGGCGAAGCGGCGCGCGACGCCCTCGCCCGGCGGCTTGCCGAGACCGCCGAGAAGGAGGTCTGGAACGGTTCGACCCTCGTGGGCCCGCATCGCGACGACATCGTCTTCGAGCTCGGCGGGCGGGATCTCGCCACGTTCGCCTCTCGTGGCCAGCAGCGGACGGCGATCCTCGCGCTCAAGCTCGCCGAGCTCGATGTCGTGACCGCCATCGACGGCCGTCCGCCGCTCCTCCTCCTCGACGACGTCTTCTCCGAGCTCGATCCCGACCGACGATCGCATCTCGTCCGGCGCATCGCCGCGCTCCCGCAGGCCTTCGTGACCACGACGACGCTGGACGACCTCGACCCAGACCTCCGGGCGATCGCGACCGCCTGGGAGGTGCGGACCGACGGTGAGGATCGTGGCGCTCGGCTCGTCGCCACACCGGCCGGTGCCCTGCCGTGAGCACGCCGCGTCGGCGTCCGATGGTCCGCCTCGGTGACCTGATCCCGGACGCGGCTCGCGCGCTCGGCCTCCAGGACGAACTCCGCCTGTCGCGTGCCATCGCGACCTTCGAGGCCATCGTCGCCGAGCGCGTCCCGGCGGCCGCGGGATCGTGCCGGGTCATCCGTCTCGAGGGGTTCACGCTCGACGTCGAAGCCGACGCGCCGATCGTGGCGCAGGAGCTGCGTCTTCGGGGGACCGAGCTGCTGGCGGCCTTCGCGGCCGCGCCCGGAGGTGTCGGCGCGACCGATCTGCGCGTCCACGTCCGCCGCGGGGGTCCCCGGCTATAATCCCGATCACCTGCCAGCCACCTCCCGAGGCCACGGGCCCGGATCGTTCCCAGGGAGCACGGGAACGGACCTGACTCGGACCTCGTCCGTCAGTCCCTCAGACCCGCGGGGTCCGGGGTTCGCCAGTCACGAGAGGCCCGGATGGCCGTACGACTCCACATGAAGCTCGGCGTGGTCGCCGAACACGATCGACTCGCCGATTCGCCCGACACGCTCATCGTGGTCGAACCGAGTGTCGGATCGGTCGCGCGTTCGAAGGGTCACCTCTATCTGCTCGTGACCTCGCGTATCTCGTCGCGTCACGCGCTCGAGGCGACGCGCCTTGCCGCGGAGACCATCCGGAACGAGTACTACTACGACGAGTCCGCCGGGATCCGCGTCTGCCTTCAGAAGGCCATCGCGACCGCCAACAAGCGGCTCGCCCATCAGGCCGATCGCCTCGGCCTCAAGACGTCTGACGGCAACGGACCGATCGGCGTCGGGGTCGCCGTCGTGCGCGGCAGCGAGATGTACGTCGCCACCGTCGGCCCTGCAGAGGCATATCTGATCCGCCAGGCGCGACTGTCGACGCTGCCCGATCCGTATCGTGCGCGCGGCCTCCCGTCCGGCGGGCTCGCTCCGGATGTCTGGCGCGGGGAGATCTCGGTCGGCGACTCGCTGGTCCTCGTCTCGCCCAACGTCATCGGCAAGCTCGGCGCCGAGGGGCTCAAGGACGCCATGCTGACGCTGCACCCGCAATCGGCCATGGAGCACCTCCATGAGCAGTTCGTCGCGGCCGACGGCTCCGGCAGCGACGGCGCGATCGCGTTCGAGGCGACGGAGGTCGCGTCGACCAGCCGCGCCCGGACCCTGGTCCCGGTCAGGCCGGCCGAGCCACTCGCGGGGGCACCCGAGCGGTCGCCCATCCCGCTCGCCGACAACGTCCAGGCTGCCGGCTCCGCCGTCACCGCGGCCGCGGGCAGCGCGCGCCTCGCCGCTGGCGGTGCCTTCGAGCGTCTCGTCACGCGCGTCCAGGAGGTGATGCCGCGTCGCAAACCGGCGTATCGGCGGGTGACCCCGCTCGCCTCGCGGCGGGAGACCCAGCGTCGCGCTGCGCTCGCGATCCTCACGCTGGTCGTCGTGGTCGGCGGCCTCGGGCTCGCCGTCTACGCCTTCGGCGGCAACACGCCGCAGCAGGCGATCAGCTCCGTCAACGCCGGACAGAAGGCGCTCGACAAGGCCAAGGCCGATCTGGCAAGGGTCACCGGCTCGGGCATCGACCTCGTGACGGACGATCCAGACCAGGCGCTCGACTTGCTGACCGACGCTCATGAGCAGCTCGCGCTCGCGCAGAAGGCGAACGTCAGTTCCGCCGTCATCGCGCCGCTCATGGCCCAGGCCGTCGCCGGCCTCGACCGGCTGTATGGCGTCGTGCCCGTCGTGAGCACCCAGCTCTACACCTTCAAGCCGGCCAAGGGTGCCGCGGCGACCGACCTCGGCCAGATGGTCCGCGGCCCGGACGGCGTCCCGTACGTCATCGACCGCGCCACCAAGAGCGTCTACAGGATCAACCTCAAGACCGGGGCCGCCACCCCGGTCGTCCGGAACGGCACCAAGAACAAGGCGGGCACGGTCGCCAACCCGCGCTTCCTCGCAGTCGGCGGGCAGGATCTGCTGATCCTCGACAGCAAGAACGTCCTGTGGCGCTGGCGTCCCGCCGACGACAAGGGCAAGGGCACGCTCACGAAGGCGACCCTCGAGGGCTCGGCGTCGCTCGGCGATGACGTCCTGGGCATCAACACGTTCCTGCGACCCGGGACGCGCGGGCTGTACAACCTGTACATCATCGACCCATCCGAGCAGCAGATCCGGGCGTACCCGCCGGCCGCCGACGGCAGCGGCTTCCCGGGCAAGCCGCAGCCGTGGCTGGCAACCGCCCGCGACGTCTCCCAGTTCACCTCGACCTTCGTCGACGGCGACGTCTTCGTCACCGACGGCGGCCAACTCCTGCGCTTCGTGGGCGGCAAGGCCGAGGGCTGGGACCCGAAGGAGCCGAAGGACACCGACCTCCGGCCCGCGCCCGTCTATTCGGTCCTGGCGTCGGGGACCGCCCGGCGCGAGGGCGAGATCTACGCGTTCGACAAGGCGAACGCCCGGGTGATCGCGCTCTCGAAGGTTGACGGGTCATTCAAGGGCCAGTACCGGTTGGCAGGCGGCAAGAAGGACTGGACCGACCTGCGCGGGATGTATGTCGTCCCAGGCGCCGAGGGTCAGCCGTCGACGCTCGTCTGGATGGGTCGCGACGGCGTCAACCAGGCGATCCTCGTGGCGGTGCCCGACACGGCCCCCTCCGCGAGCCCCAGCCAGTCCGCAGCTCCCAGCCAGTCCACGAAACCAGCGAAAGCGACACCGAAGCCCAAGAAGCCCTGATCGGGGCGACCCATGATCCCCCTGCGGGACGCCAATCCGACG
>JBJMMQ010000060.1:0-17279 GCA_045804705.1 Chloroflexota bacterium | reverse complement strand
GAACGTGTCGCTACCCCCGGCGCTGGCGTCGTAGGTCTCGATGGCGAGCGGGCACTCGGGGTGGTCCTTCTGGAAGGCCTCGGCGATGGCCGAGCGGTCGGCGTCGACCCAGACGGTGATCTTGGCGGTTGGGTCCTGCGTGACGGTCGGGAAGCCGTACGTGCCAGTCGAAGAGCCCGCGGATCCGGTCGGACCGTTGCTGGGCGCTCCAGAGCCGGCGGATCCAGTCGGGCCGTTGCTGGGCGTTCCAGAGCCAGCGGTTCCAGTCGCACCGGGCGAATTGCCCGCGCAGCCCGCCACCACTAGTGCGATGCAGGCTGCGGCTGCGGACACTCCCATCAACCTGCGGGGCGCACTTCGTTGATGCAAAGACATGTCGTTGCTCCCGTCCAGATTCGTCGACTTCCTTGACCACACCCGGGGACGATCGAAGTAAATCATACATGTGATGTCTTAGCAATAGGAGCGGCCGACGGCACGTCCTTGCGACGGGCCTCGCGCCCGACGCACGTCGCGGAAGTTGACGAACCCGTTCGCGGGCCGCCTCCGGACCGGGGAGCCGTCGCGCCCTGGGTCGCCGGCTCGACGGTGCCATCGTGGGAGCAGGTCCAGGCGATGCAGGCGCCGTATCAGCCGGGGCATCGCGAATCGGTAGGGATGGTCGGGGCGAGAGGATTTGAACCTCCGACCTCATCGTCCCGAACGATGCGCGCTACCAAGCTGCGCCACGCCCCGACCGAGATGCCCGTTGCACAGGGCCAGCGGATGATAGCGCAGACCGCCTGACGCGGCGAAACCGGAGCGGGCCCGCAGGCGTAGTGTCCCGTGTCGACCATCACCATGCCCCTTGGGGAGGAGTCATCCATGCGACCGACCAACCGATCACGGATCGGGTTCCTGACCGCCATCGGCGGTATCGCCCTCGTCCTCGCTGCGTGCTCGAGCAGCGGTTCGAGCGCTGCGGCGAGTGCCGCAGCCCCAAGCGCCGCTGCCCCGACGACCGCCGCGTCAGCCGGCGCCTCAGCCGCAGCCGGCGGCAGCCTCACCCTCGCCACGGCGTCCGGCCCCGTCGGCACGTTCCTGACGGGAGCCGACGGCAAGACGCTCTACATCTTCACCAAGGACTCGCCGAACAAGTCCGTCTGCGAAGGTGACTGCGCTGCCAAGTGGCCGCCGGTGATCGTCTCGGGCGACGTCCCAGCCGCGCCGTCCGGTGTCACCGGAGCGCTCACCACCTTCGCCCGTTCCGACGGCTCGATGCAGCTGGCGATCAATGGGCTCCCCCTCTACTACTACGCCCCGGACACCAAGGCCGGTGATACGACCGGCCAGGGCGTCGGCGGGGTGTGGTTCGTCGCTACGCCGGATGGCGCACTGCCCTCCGCGTCGCCCGCGAAGATCGGCTACTGATCAGCCGCCCGGCGTCAGCCAGACGGGGTACTCGCGGATATTCGTGGGTGTCCCGTCTGCAGCCGAGGGCTCGTAGGCACGCAACGTGCCCCACTGAGCCTTGCCGACCTTGTAGCTCAGGGTCGTGCTGAACGTTCCCCGACAGCCCGTTCCGCAACTGGCCATCACCTGGTCGTCGACGAGCGGCTTCCCGGCGCCGTCGAGGATCGTGATCCGGAACGTCGCCTCGAACACGTCGGCGTTGCCACTCACCCGTCCACCTGGCGCGAACCCTGCCCGGAATGCGGGCCGGTCGACGAAGATCGCCGGAAGCTGGTCGACGTAGTCGGCGCGGGCCACAGGGCCGTCGAGGACGATCCCCTCGCCGCCGAAGACGGTCACGGTCTCGCCGTCGATCTGGAACACGACCGACTTGATCGTCGTGAACTGCGTCAGCGTGTAGACGACTTGCGCCAGCCGGTACTGCATCGAGGCCGAGCCACCGCCCGAGTCGTACTCGGTCGAGAGATCGACGGTCGCGACGCCATTCTTGGCGGCAACGCTCAGAAGCGTCGTCCCGTCGGGGATCGCTGTCGAGATGACGCGATCGCCCGACTCCGATCTCGTCGGACCTGCGAGCAAGGCGTTCATCGCAGCCTTCGCAACGGCCGTCGACTTCGGTACCTCCCGCAGCACTGGCACGAGGCCCACCGTGCCCGGTTCGCCCCCGAGGATGAAGTAGGCCCGAACGAGCATCGTCTCCGTCGTCGCCGGGGTTGCGGTCGCAGCTGAACCGGTCGGCGAAGACGGGGATGCGGCCGGTTCCAGCGACGGTTCGGTCGACGGGGTGACGCTGCCGCTCGGCGCGGCGGTGAGATCTGGGCTGGTCGGCTCGGCTGACGGAGTCGGCACCGAGGTCGGCACGGAGCCGAGACCCCCCGTCGGGCCCGCGCAGGCCGTGACCAGGGACAGGGCCGCGACAAGCACGAGGCCGATGCGGACGGGAAAGGATGCTGTCATGGACGTGAGGCTCCGGGTATGGGTTCTTCGGTGTCCCGAGCATCGATCCCGACCGTCGCAGGCACGTCGCCGGGCGGTAACGATCCCGTCACAGGGAGCCGCAGCTCCATCCGCAGCCCGCCGTCGGTCAGGTTCGACGCGGTGAGGTAACCGCCGAGGAGCGCCGCATGCTCAGCGGCGAGCGCGAGTCCCAGGCCGCTGCTCCCGCCGTGGCGCGAGGGATCAGCCTTGTAGAAGCGCTCGAAGATGCGTGCCAGGCGGTCGGGCGGGACGCCCGGACCTCGGTCTGTCACCGCGACGACGATCTCGCGCTGAGCGCCGTCCGCCGCGAGCGACACGGCCACGGGCGCTCCTGGCGCGTGCTCGCGAGCATTGTCGAGCAGGTTCGCGAGGATCCGGTCGAAACGGCGCGCGTCGGTCTCGATGACGACAGGCTCGTGCGGAAGGTCGATCGACGCTTCGGGGAGCCGCGACGCGGTCGCCATCCGGACGAGATGCCCGAGTTCGACCGGCTCGACAACGACCTGCTCGGCGTGGGCGTCGAAGCGCGAGACCTCCATCAAGTCGTCGACGAGCGAGCGCAACCGGCCGACATCGGACACAAGCAGTTCCCCGGCGCGCCGGCTTTCCGGCGGCAGCGAGTCGAGGTGATCGCGCAGGATCGATGCCTCGGCGACGAGCGCTGCCAGCGGCGTTCTCAGCTCGTGGGCGACATCGGCGACGAATCGACGGTTCTGGGCTTCGGCGGCCTCGAGCCGTCCGATCGTCTCCGCGAGCGCCTCGGCCATCCGGTTGAACCGTTGCGCCCACGTCCCGAACTCATCGTCCGAGGTGACCGGCACGCGCGCGGAGAGGTCGCCGTGCTCCAGCGCTTCCGCAGCCCGGCTTGCCGCCTCGACGGGCGCCAGGATGCGCCGCGCGACCGATCGCGCGACGAGGAGCGCGAGGAGCACGAGCGCGATGGTGCCGACCGTCAGCGCCGCGCGGAGCTGGCCGAGCGCCTCGTCGATCGCGGCAACGTCGTGGATGAAGTAGAACGCCGGTCCGGCACCGCCGACGCGACCCCCGACGACCAGACTCGGCCGCCCGGCCAGCGTGGACCATGTGTATGCGAGCTCGCCGGCATCGACACGCTGGGTGAGATCCGATGGGAACCGAGCCTCGGCGCCGACGAGATCGGGCTTCGACACCACGGGCTCGGCATCGCCCACGTCGATCACGGTGTCGATGCCGCGCTGGAGGAATGTCTGGCGAAGCCCGCTGTCGACGATGTCATCGCGCGACGGTTCTGCGGGCAGGCCGCGGTTGGGGATGGTCTCTGCAAGGTCGAAACGGGCTTGGGCCGCAGCGTCTCGGAGGACCTGATCATGAAGGCTCGTCTCGACGAAGACGTAGGCGCCCGCGCCGAGCAGGATCGCGGTCAGCGCGACGAGCGCGACGAGTGTCATGGCCAGGCGTGCCCGTATCCCGAGGAGTCTGCCCACCGACGTCAGCGGACCGCCTTGTAGCCGGCCCCACGGACCGTGACGATCAGCGTCGGGTTCGCCGGATCGGGCTCGATCTTCGCGCGCAGCCGCCCGACGGCGACGTCGACGAGGCGCGAGTCACCGAGGTAGTCGTAGCCCCAGATCCGATCGAGCAGCGTGTCGCGGCTCAGCACCTGTCCGGTATGGCGGGCGAGCTCGGTCAGGAGGTCGAATTCCGTGCGGGTGAGTGCGAGATCCTGGCCATCGCGCGTCGCCGTCCGTCCGGCAAGGTCGATGTCGATCGGCCCAAGGTGCAGTCGGGCGGCCTCGTCCGGGCCTCGTCCAGCGCGACGAAGCGCCGCCCGGACGCGGGCGATGAGCTCGGGGACCTCGAACGGCTTCTTGACGTAGTCGTCCGCGCCTGCTTCGAGCCCGACGACGACGTCGATGGTGTCGGCGCGCGCAGTGAGCATCACGACCGGGACGGTCGATGTCCGACGGATCTCACGGCAGACCTCGAGACCGTCGAGACGCGGCAGCATGACGTCGAGCAGCACGAGGTCGGATGGTTCCGCGGCGAAGCGCGCAAGAGCTTCGGCCCCGTCCGCCGCGGTCGTGACCGTGAACCCCGCGTTGCGCAAGCCGATGGCCGTGACCTCACGGATCGAGGGGTCGTCTTCGACGAGCAGGATCCGGGCGTCCATCCGCGGCAGTATGCCAGCCGTTACCCGAGGGTCGCCTCGAAAGCTGCGTTCTCGCGAGCGCGCTGCTCGGCCCGGATCGGCACGGTGCCGAGGGCCGCGAGGACGAACGTCCCGGCCATGAGCAGGAACACGACGGGCACGCCCTGGGTCTCGCCGAGCGCATCGATGACGAGTCCATACACGATCGTCCAGAGCGATCCGACGCCGAATGCCATCGCGAAGTAGAGCGCGTAGGACGCGTCGCGGGTGGACGGTGGCGCGATGTCGCCGAGGAGGGCCTGGAGCTGGGGACTCTCCGCGAACGTGAAGAGGCCCATGAGGACGATCCCAAGCCAGAGCAGCAGCAGGTTCGATCCGGCGGCGAGGAACACGACGAACCCGAGCGCCCCGCCGAGGTAGACACCGATGATCAGCGGTTTCCGCCCGATTCGATCGGAGAGCCAGCCGGCGACGATGGGCATCGGCACCGAGAACACGATGAGCGTGCCGTACATCAGTCCGGACGTCCCTTCGTCCAGGCCGATGACGCGGGTCATGTAGAAGAGCGCGAACAGGTTCACCACGCCGAGGCCGCGTCCACCACCGCCGAGCGCCGAGGTCAGGTAGAGCCAGAGCAGGTCGCGGTCGCGAAGGATCCGGCCGAAGGCGGACCGGACGGTCCCACTCGCGACGGCCGCGGCACGGTCCGTGCCGCGCTCGCGGACGAACAGGAGGATGAGGATCGCGACCGCGATGGCGGGCAACCCGAACACGACTGCCGCGCCCCGCCAGCCGACCGCCGCGATGAGCGGCACGCCGACGAGCGCGACGACGACAGTGCCGACGTTGCCGCCAGCGATGTGCGCCGAGATCGCGAACCCGCGCTTCTCTGGGGGGAACTGCTCGGCGAGCAGACCGTTCCCGACGGGATGCTGGGGTGACCCGCCGATGCGGGACGCGACGTTCGGGATGGCATAGGTCGCGAAGTTCGTGGCGAGGGCCGTCAGCGCGAACCCGCCGCCGAAGAGGATCCCGCCGAAGCCGAGCAGCCGACGGCGCGACACGACCCTGGTCAGACCTGCGTAGCTCAGCTGGACGGCACCGGCGAGGAACGCCCCGATCGCCGCGAGGAAGGCGATGGTCTCCACGCCGACCCCGAATTCGTCGATGATCTTGAGGAAGATCAGGGGCAGGACGACGGCCTGGGCGTGGTTGATCGCATGGGCGACCGACAGCAGGCCGAGTGACCGCATCGGGTGGATGGTGATGGGCGGCACGGCGGTATGGTGCCGCAGATTGGCCTACCCGGTTGGGCCAACAGGCACCGCTGACGGGGTCTCGAGCCGATCCACCATCGGGTAGACCGTCCGGCAGCCCAGGAGCGCGACGAAGGCCACGCTGACCGTGAGGATGGCGGCGGTCAGGACGACGCTCACGATCACGATGAGGCCCGTGACGAGTGCGAGACGGACCATGCGCCGTGGCTCGGTGAAGATGACCTGAAGGGCCAGGGTTAGGTCGTCCGTGAGCGGCCGGTCCGGACGTTCGGGGTCCACCAGCACCGGCCACAGGACGACCGCCAGGCACCATGACGCGACGAGTCCCCAGGCCGCGAGGGTCGCGAAGGCCCACCCGTACGGACCTCCGCTCGCCAGGCCCCCGACGACATTCCAGGCACAGACGGTGACCGCTATCACGAAGCTGAGGCCGACCAGAAGCAGACGTCCTGCTGGACGACCGAACGCCCAGCGAAGCTCATGCCGACCGGTGACGGTGTCCGCCCGCACGATGTCCGCTGCCGTACGAAAGACCGCGGCTGTCGGCAACGCGAGGGCACACAGCAGGACGAGGCCGCCGAAAGGCCAGCCGATGCCGACGACGACCGCGAGGATCAGTCCGGCGCTCCACACGAGATTGGCGCGAACGAGCCGGAGGGAGTCGAAGTAGAAGTCCGTGACCGCGAGGCGGAATGGCCCGCCGACCGGCGTCCTGGCCTCGGCGACCGGCTCAGCCCTTGACGCCACTTGCCGCGATCCCCTCGACGAAGTAGCGCTGGAAGAACAGGTACAGGATGAGGACCGGGACTGTGGCGAGCACGACCATCGCCATCAACGGTGGCCAGTTCGTGACGAGCCCACCCGCGAGGCGGAAGAAGCTGAGAGCGACCGGGACCGTGTACTGGTCGGGCTGCTGCAGGATGACGTACGGCCAGAAGTACCCGTTCCAGGTGCCCTGGAACTGCAGGATCGCGACCGCGGCGATGGCCGGCCCGGCGAGCGGCAGCATCACCCGCCAGAACGTCGTGAAGTATCCGGCGCCGTCGATCCGGGCCGCCTCCTCGATCTCGCGCGGGATCGACAGGAAGTACTGGCGTAACAGGAAGATGCTCGTCGCACTGATCGCGAGCACGAGGATCACGCCGCCGTACTGGGCGACGCCCTTGGTCAGGCCGAGCGTGTTGAGGATCAGGTAGACCGGGACGAGCCGGAGCTGGTCCGGGATCATCAGTGTCGCGAGGACGATCAGGAAGAGGACCTCACGTCCGCGGAAGTGCAGCCGCGCGAACGCGTAGCCGGCGATGCTACCGAGCACGACGTTGCTCAGGGTCACCGACGTGGCGATGATCCCGCTGTTGAAGAACAGCCGCGGCAGGGGCGGGTCGAGCTGATTGAAGACGTAGTCGTACGCGTCGAGCGTGAATGGGTCTGGGATGAGCGTCAGCTGGACCGAGTCGGGGAGCGTCTTGAACGAGGTGACCAGCGACCACACGAACGGGACGAACATCAGCAGTGCGTACCCGATCAGGAAGACGTAGGCCAGTCGACGCGGCCAGCGACCTCGGGCGACCGGCCGGCTGGTCGCCGGGACGGTGGGTCGCTCCGATGTCAGGCTCGGGACCGCGACCTCCGGGCGCCCGGCGCTCACCATGACGGGGCGCTGCCGAAGATGCGGCGCTGGACGAGCGTCACGCCGAAGATGAACACGAACAGGATCACGCCGACGGCGGCCGCGTATCCGAAGTTGAACTGCGAGAACGCGGCGTTGTAGAGGTACAGGACGACGGTCATGAGCGCGTTGTTCGGATCGCCCCCGGGACCGCCGGCGATGGCCGCCTGGTCGAACAGCTGGAGAGCGCCGATGACGGCCACGGTGGCCACGAAGAAGTGGCCGGGCCGAAGCAACGGGAAGGTGATCTTCGTGAACGTCTGCCAGGCGTTCGCCCCATCGATGGCGGCCGCCTCGTACACCTGACCGCTGATCGACTGGAGCGATGCCAGGTAGAACAGCATGAACGTCCCGGACGTGGTCCAGGCGTTGAGGATGATGACCGAGTTGAGTGCGGTGTCCTGGTCACCGATCCAGTTCTTGTGCGGTCCGTAGCCGAAGATCGTGCCGAGGGGATCGAACGGAAGGGCCGCGCGAAGGCTGTTGAAGAGGCCGTCGGGCGACACGATGAAGATCCACAGGATCGTGATCGCCGCCGAGCTCGCGATGGCCGGGAAGTAGTAGGCGCCGCGGAAGAATGTCTGACCGCGGATCTTCTGATTGACGATGATCGCGAGGAAGAGCCCGATGGCCATCGTCAGCGGAACCCAGATCACGGCGTAGTAGATCGAGTTCTGGACCGCGCGCTGGAAGATCGGATCGCCGAGTGCCGTCTGGTAGTTGGTCAGGCCCTTGAAATCGACCGGCCCGGACCGGACGTTCCAGCGCCAGAGGCTGATGTAGACCGCATAGATGACGGTGAAGATCTGCAGCAACAGGAACAGCAGCATCGGCACCGAGATCATCGCGTAGCCCGCGAGCGCCTCCGACCACCGATCCCGTCGGCGGCCGGATGTCACCCCGCTGCTCGTCGCGGCCATGGGCTGGTCGTCGTGTCCGGACGATCAGGCGTCCGGCGCCCTTACTGGTTGAGTGCCTTGTCGATGGCTGCCTTGGTCGCCTCGACGACCGGCCCGGCGTCGTACGTCTTGCTCTGGATCTGTGCCGTGAAGGCGTCCTGGAACGCCTTCTGGACGTCCACGTAGCCTGGCATGAACCCGGAGCCAGGCCGCGCGTAATCGCTGCCCTTGGTCAGGACGTCCTTGCCGGCCGGGGTCGGCACGTCCTTCCGCGACGGAAGCGCGACGCCGCCTTCCGTCCACTTGGTCATCCCCTCCTTGCCTGCCAGGTAGCTGAGCAGCACGGTGGCCTGGTCCTTGTTCTGGGAGTCGGCGCCGATCGAGTAGCTCACCGTGAACGCGAGCGTCACGGGCTTGCCGGACGAGCCGACGGGCATCTCCGTCCAGGCGTACTTGACGTCGGGATACGTGCCCGTCATCGCCGGGTCGAGCCAGCCGCCCTCGAAGATCATCGCGACCTTCTTGGTCCCGAGCGCCTCGCCACACCATCCGGCACCGAGCTGGGCGGGCGTCTGCGCGAGACCGTTCTTGAACAGGTCGAGGTACCACTGGACCGCCGCCTTCGACGGGTCGGTCTGGATGGCCGACGCCGAGTTGTCCGGGTTGAGCAGCTCACCGCCCTGCGCGTAGATGAACGCAAGCCCGCGGTCGAGGCCCGGGCTGAGACACATCGGCGCCTTGATGTCCTTGTTGTCCTTCAGCCCCTGTGCGGTCGTGACGAGCTCGTCCATCGTCTTTGGCGGCGTCGTCACCAGACTGCTCGCGGACGCCAGCGCGATCGTGTTGCCGTCCTTGGGCAGCCCGTAGATCTTCCCGTCCTTGCCCTTGAAGATGTCGAGGTAGCCCGGGAAGAACTGGCTCGTGTCGATGCCCGCCTTGGCGATGTAGTCGTCCAGTGGCTCGAGGAAGCCCTGCTCGATCCACTCCGGGGCATAGTCGGCGTTGACGTAGAAGAGGTCTGGCACCTCGTGGCTGCTGATCTTCGTGATCATCACCGTGCGGTAGTCGCCGGCGATGGGCTGGTAGTCGACGTGGATGTTCGGATAGACAGCCGGGAAGCCGAGAAGGGTCTGGGTGAGCGCCTCGCCCTCTTCCGGCGACGAGCGCCAGCCGGACAGGACTGCCGTCCCACTGATCGAATTCGGGTCCCAGCCCGATGCGCCGCTTGCAGCGGGGCTTCCGGACGCTCCGCCGCTCTCGGCGGGAGCGGCGGACCCGGGGGCGACCGATGCGCCCGCGCCGCCGCCGGATGGGTTCGCGCTGTTCGAGCTGCTCGAGCAGGCTGCAAAGAAGACGACAGCGATGAGCAGAGTGAGGGATCTCGGGCGCATGGCAGCCTCCACGGACACCCGAAACCGGGCGTCCCGGTCCTGTCGCCGATCGCATCGACCGGCGTAGGAGGACCGTAGGAGCGCATCCCTTGCTACCCCGTGGCGACCTCGAGAAGCGGCGTTAGAGGCGTGTTACAGATCAGTGGTGCTTCTTCGGGACTTCGTACAGATCTGCCTGTGTGTCCTTCTTCGCGCCGGGATGTCCGGGCTCCGCTCCACGACCCTTGTCGGAGATGTGGGACCCCTTCGGCAGGACGTACAGAGCCATCAACGCGAGGGGTCCGAAGATCAGCCCGATGATCCCCCACACCGCCGCACGGCGCTGGAACCGTGGCGCGACCTGGTAGCAGTAGTAGGCACACAGGATCCAGAGGACCGCGCCGAGGATGATGCCGCCGGCGTAGTAGACATTCATGGACGATGACCCTCTCGAGATTCCCGAGGTCGCGGATGACGACGCTCCCGGGCTCTCGCCATCATGACGGAACCCACCGCGGCATGGCCGCTCGACCCGCGGGTCAGTACTGGAACAGCAGCTCGCGGTACTTCGGCAGCGGCCAGAGGTCGTCCGCGACGAGTGTCTCGAGCTCGTCGACGATCTCGCGCAACGCGCCCTGCGCAGGGATGACATCGCTCGCGAAGGCCTTGGCCTCGGCGTGGACGGTGCCCGCCTCGTGCGCCCCATGCTGCGCGTCCCGGAGCGCGTCGATGGCCTCGACGAGTGCGTCGGCGAGGGCGGTGATCTTGATGCAGATGGAGTTGATGCCCTTCGACGACGGTGCGGCGGCAAGCTCGCCGAGGTACCGGGCGACGGCCGGCAGGATCATCGTCGACGCGATGTCGATGGCGGTGTTCGCCTCGATGTCGACGATCTTGACGTAGCGCTCCCAGTTGACCTCGACGCGCGACGCGAGCTCGCGCTCGGACAGCACGCCGAAATTCGAGAAGAGGGCCTTCGCCGACTTCGTCGTCAGGGCCGGGAGGGCGTCGACGGTGGTCCGGTTGTTGGGAAGCCCGCGACGGGCGGCCTCGGCGTGCCACTCCTCGGAGTAGCCGTTGCCTTCGAACAGGACCTGCTTGTTGGCCTTGACGATGCCCGACAGGATCGCGGTCAGGCTCTCGAAGTCGCCGTGATCGAGCTTGTCGAGCTCGTCAGCGAGCTGCTTGAGCGAATCGGCGACGGCCGTGTTCAGGACGGTCTGCGGCCAGTAGATCGGGGCCGAGGAGCCGACCGCCCGGAATTCGAACTTGTTGCCCGTGAAGGCGAATGGCGAGGTCCGGTTGCGATCCGTCGCGTCCGCGGCGAGGACCGGCAGCGACGTGGCGCCGAGCTCGATCGCGCCGCCCTTCTTGGACGCCGCCGCAGGACCCTGCTCGAGCTGGGCGATGACGTCCACCAGCTGCGCCCCGAGGAAGATCGAGACGATCGCCGGCGGCGCCTCGTTGGCACCCAGCCGATGGTCGTTGCCGGCGTCGGCGATGCTCGCGCGGAGCAGGTCGGCATGCTCGTTCACCCCGCGGATGACCGCCACGAGGAATGCGAGGAACTGGGCGTTGGCATGGGGGTCGTCGCCGGGGTCGAGCAGGTTGGCGCCGTCGTCGGTCGCCATCGACCAGTTGTTGTGCTTGCCGGACCCGTTGATGCCCGCGAACGGCTTCTCGTGGATGAGGAACATGAGCCCGTGCTGTGCCGCGAGGCGGCGCATGAGGCTCATGACCACCATGTTGTGGTCGGACCCGACCGAGGTCGCCTCGAAGACCGGCGCCATCTCGAACTGACCGGGAGCGACCTCGTTGTGGCGCGTCTTGGCCGGGATGCCGAGCCGCCACAGCTCGCGGTCGAGATCCATCATGAACGCGAGGATCCGCTCGCGGATCGGGCCGAAGTACTGGTCCTCGAGCTCCTGGCCCTTCGGTGACGCGGCGCCGAACAGCGTCCGGCCCGTCAGCAGGAGGTCTGGCCGCTGCTCGGCGAGCCTGCGGTCGACGAGGAAGTACTCCTGCTCCGGCCCGATGTTGGTGAAGACGCGGGTCGACGTCGTGTTGTCGAACCAGCGGAGCACCCGCAGCGCCTGCGCGCCGAGCGCCTCCTGCGACCGGAGAAGCGGGATCTTGAAGTCGAGCGCCTCGCCCGTGTACGAGACGTACGCGGTCGGGATCGTCATCGTGACGCCGTTCGTCTCGACCTGGAGGAAGATCGGGCTGGTGACGTCCCAGCCCGTGTAGCCGCGTGCCTCGAACGTCGCGCGGAGACCGCCCGACGGGAACGAGCTCGCATCGGGCTCGCCCTGGACGAGGTTCTTGCCCGAGAACTCGGCGATGGTCTGGCCGTCGCCGGTCGGCGTCAGGAAGGAGTCGTGCTTCTCGGCGGTCGAGCCCGTCATCGGCACGAACCAGTGGGTGTAATGGGTGGCGCCCTGGGCGAGCGCCCATTCCTTCACGCCGTGCGCGACGGCGTCGACGATCGCGGGGTCGAACGGCTCGTGACCTTCGATCGTCCGCCGCAGCTTCGCGAAGATCGGCTTCGCCAGGTACTGACGCTGAGCTCCCTCGTCGAAGACGTAGCTGCCGTAGATGTCGGCGCCCGCGTCCTTGAGGTAGTCCTGGGTCTTGGCGACCCGGTGCGTGGCGATCTCCGAGATGGCTGCCTGTCGTGCGGTCATCGGTCTCCTGTCCGTCCGGGGCACTCGGACGATGGTCGGGTGCGGTATGGCACGCACGTGTCCAGCCGCAGGCCTGTCCGGGATGTCGTGCCAGGAGTCACGACTGGGCGCGCGCGAAGGCTTGGCCGAAGGGTACCAGTCGAAAGGTTGCGATTCAGCGCCGACGGCGACCGACGAGGGTTGTGGGTCCCGGACGATTGCCGGGCCGTCCGCTAGCCGGGGCGGCGGACCGCGACGAGCTGGTCGAGGAGCCGGCCGAACTCACGCTCGACGTCGACATAGCGGTCCGATCGCCAGACGATGCCCAGCCCGCCATCCGGCGCGACTCGCGTCCACACCCGGCGGCGCGGCCGGTAGAACGTGATGGTGATCCCTGCGATGAGGCAGGCGAAGGCGACCCAGATGAGGCCCTGGCCCGGGTCGCGCTTGGCGATCAGCAGCGTGAAATCGCTGAAGTCGGTCAGTCCGATCGACAGATCCAGGTCGTCCGAGACCTTCGTGTCTCCGCCATGCAGGTCGACGGCGGCGAAGAGATCCTCGATCGGCGTTCCGTCCGTCGCCGTGCCCACGACCCGGTACGGGATGGCGATGAGGGTGCCCGTGCCGTCGGCGGCCTTGTCGAGAAGCAGCTTCAGGCCCATCGCCCGCCCGGGGATCCCGACCGACGCGTACGGCCGGCCGGATACGGCATCCGTCATGGGGACCGGCGCGTCCCAGAGGACCGCTCCGGCCGCGGACTTGAGGGTGAGATGCGGGGCTGGTCCGAAGCCGTTCTGGTGGAACGTGTAGCCCGCGACGGACAGCGGGTCGTTGACCCGGATCGTCTTGCGGGCGATCTCATTGCCGTCCTGGTAGACCGCGAGATCGGTCGTGAAGTCGCTCGCCTGGCCGCTCTCGAGGCCGGGTGCCTCGAAGTCGAGGTTGCGCACGAGAAGGAGGCCCGGAGTGCCGATCGGCTGGACCGTGAGCGCCTCGCCCTCGGCCACCACCAGACCCTGCTCGTCACCGAGGCGGGCCGTCGCCGCAGCCGCGATGAGGAACAGGATCAGGCCGAGGTGGGTGAGCAGCGTGGCCATCTTCGTGTACTGGTGGCGGTCGCCGTAGAAGAAGCGGGTCCCGTCCGGCTCGCTCTCCTCACGGACGTGGAAGCCCGAACGGCGGAGGACGCGGCGGACATCGTCCGCGGCCACGCCGTCCATCGCGGCGCGGTCGGGCAGCCGCGGATCGAAGTACGGCTCCGGCTGAGCGACCCGGACGTCGCTGACTCCCCGCCACAGCCGCGGCGTCCGATCGAGGGTGCAGACGACGATCGAGGTGACGAGCACGACGAGGCCGATGCTGAACCATGGCGAGCGGAAGACCGCGAACAGCGACAGCCTCTCCATGACGTCGACGATCGCTGCTCCGAGGACCGGGTCGTACCGGGCATGGGTCTGGTCCATGGCGAGGGCGTAGTCCGTCGTCGAGCGGAAGGCGAAGTCCGGCAGCTGCTTGATCGTCATGCCGACGACGGCAAGCAGGGCCAGGAAGATGATCTGGAAGACGGCGAAGTCGACCGACGTGAACAGGTGCCATAGCCCATAGCCCAGCCGGGCTGGCAGGTTGCGGCCGGACGGTCGGGTTCGGGCCGCCGAGACGACGGCCGGGCTCGCGATGGCTCGAGCCTCTAGACGGCGCCGAGCGCCGGGGCCGGTCGAGCGGTCGCGACCGATCGTGCGAACGGAACGGATGGGGCAGCGGCGGGACGTTCCGCCGGGCGCGGCTCGGGATCCGGTCGGTCGACGGTCACGTCGGGATGCTACACCGGCGTCGCGTGATGCTCCGATCCCGGCATCGGGACGCCTGTGACGCGGTCCTTGCCCGCCCGCTTCGAGGCGTACATCGCCCCGTCGGCGCTGATGATCAGCTCGTCTGCGGTCCGACCGTCGTCCGGATAGGCCACGACGCCGATCGACAGCGACGGCCGAGCCGTGGAGGCCGGAAGATCGATGGGCATACCGTTCACGCCGAGCCGGATCTTCTCGGCGAGGACGTAGGCGCCAGTCGGGTCCGTCTCGGGCAGGAGGACGACGAACTCGTCGCCGCCATATCGGGCGGCCGTGTCGATCTGTCGGACGCCCGACGTGATCACCGCACCGACGCCGCGGAGGACCTTGTCGCCGGTGAAGTGCCCGAGCCGGTCATTGATCGCCTTGAGCTCGTCGAGATCCATCATCAACAGGCAGAAGCCGCGCCCGGACCGGGCACTTCGCGCGATCTCGCGGTCGAGAGCGGCGAAGAAGAAGGTCCGGTTGAACAGGCTCGTCAGCGAGTCGACGGTGGACAGCCGGATCGCCGCGTCTCGCGTCCGACGTTGCGCCCGGGCGATGACCATCGCCACGTAGGCGATGAGGACGAGGGCCGTCAGGTTGACGCCGACGACCGCCGCCGTCGCCGGTCCGAGGGTGCCCTGCGAGCCGGCAACGACCGCCAGCAGGTAGCCGATGGCTGCCGCCGTCACGAGCGTGAGCGTGATCGGCGGCGAGACGACGAGTGCCGCGCCGCCGACGATGAGCGGGAAGGCGAAGAAGAACGGGCTCGCGACGCCACCCGTCAGCGCGACAAGGAGCGTCGCGACGGTGATCGCGACAGATCCTTCCACGACGAACTTGGCCGGGCCGAGCGTGTCGGTCGGGAGCAGGTCGTGGACGACGACGACGAACAGACCCGAGAAGGCGAGGAGGATCAGGATCGCCGGCTCGGTGTCCGGCCAGAGCCCGGTCGCGGCGACGATGACGGTCGTGGTGAGGAGGAACACCCAGGCGACGATCCGGACGACGCGGTCATAGGTCTGCGCCGGGACGCCGTCGTCGGTGGCCGACTCCCCGACCCCGCCCACGACGGCCGCCTCGGCTGCCCGGCGCTCATCGCTGACGGAAGGACCGGGCTCGCGGGCGAGCGGGCTGACCCGCCCGAACAGAGGCGGCAACAGGATGACCGCCATGACGAGCAGGTTCGCCAGGACCGCCACGACGATCAGGAAGAGGACCGGTTCGACCGGCAATGCGTCCCCCTCAGGTCCCGGCGAGCCGACTGCCGGCCCGTCTCGGCGACATCTTAGCCGCGGTTCCGATCCAGACCTGCGCTCCGTGCCTTGGTTTGGTGCGCCGGGTCAACGCGATCAGCGCGTCCCGTACTGATAGGTCTGCTTCACGAGCCGGAGGTAGACGAAGGTCTCCGTCTCCCGGACGCCGTCGATCGCGCGCAGCCGGTCCGCGAGGAACGTGAGCAGCGCGTCGTTGTCCTCGCAGACCGTCTCGATGAGCAGGTCGTACGAACCGGCCGTGATGACGACGTAGTCGACCTCGGGCATCTCGGCGAGGTGCTCCGCGACCTCGATGAGCTTCGAGCTCTCGCACCGGATGCCGATCATCGCCATCTGATGGAACCCGAGCTTGAGGGGGTCGGTCACGCCGACGACCTGGAGGATGCCGCGCTCGATGAGCCTGTTCGTGCGGGCACGCACCGCGGCCTCGGACACACCGAGCTCCGCCGCGATCTGTGTGAAGGGACGACGGCCGTCTGCCTGGAGGTGCTCGATGATCCGCTTGTCGAGCGGCGACACGTCGTCCGTGGAGCGACCGTTCGCGGGCCGGCTGCGCGGACTGCGGGCGGGCAGGCTCATGGCCGGGCATGCTAGCACGCGCTCTGGCGCCTCCGATCCCCTCTCCCAGGGAGCGGGACACCGTTCGGGTCAGCCGCGATCGAGCTCGGTGAGGACCGGCGCGACCGCGCGGATCGCATCGAGGGTGATCGGGTCGAGGACCAGCTGGACGTGGGAGATGCCTTCGCGCGCGAAGCTCCGGAGCACGTCTGCGAGCGCTGCGGGATCGCCGGGGAGTGGCACGGTCGGTTCGGAGGTGGAGGCCTGGGTTCGGCCGGCGCCGCCGGGCAACCCGACGAATGCCGCGACCGTCCGTTCGACGCTTGCCGGATCCCGCGCGACGTCGCGGCACGCCTCGTCGACGAGGTCGCGGAGGCGCGGGATCCCGGTCGGGTCGTTACCCGTGTCGTTGTACCAGGCGTTCCACGAATCGGCATCGGCCATCGTCGCTCGGAGCATCCGAGGACCGATCGAGCCGATCATCAGTGGCGGGCCCCCGGGTCGCGGGCCGCGGGGCAGGAGCTCGCAGTCGCGAGCCTGGTACCAGCGCCCGTCGAAGTCGATGGCGCCTTCGCGCAGGAGCGTCCGGATGATGGTGAACGCCTCCTCGAAGCGGTCGACACGGTGGTCGTAGGGGAAGCCGAACGCACGGAACTCGGGCTCGTTCCAGCCGGCTCCGAGGCCGAGCACGAAGCGGCCGCCGCTCACCTCGTCGATCAGCGCCGCCTGCTTCGCGAGGAGCGCCGGGTTATGGAAGTTGGTGCACGCGACGAGCGGGCCGAGCTCGATCCGGCTCGTCGATGCCGCGATCGCCGAGAGCAGCGTCCACGCCTCCCATGGCCCGCTCGACGGTCGATCCTCCCAGCGATAGAGGAGGTGCTCGCCGACCCAGACCGAATCGAACCCGAGGTCCTCGACGGCGTGAACCATGTCGAGGAGCTCCGGCCAGCGGACCTCGCGCTCGACCTCGGGAAGCTGGACGCCGACGCGGATCGCGCGGGTCACCTTCGTTTCGAGTCGGCGCGCCTGCCGGCGGACGCGGCGAGCGTCTGGGTCGTCACGAGCTGAGACTACCGGCTCACCGTCCGGCGGGACGTGCCGGACAGCGTCGGGGAGTCGATCAGGAGCGGATCGTCGCCCTGTCGCATGTCGAGATCCTCGGCAGATTCCGCGGCGACG
>JBJMMQ010000059.1:0-4418 GCA_045804705.1 Chloroflexota bacterium | reverse complement strand
CCCGCCCTCGACCGACTCCAGGAGATAGGCAGGGCCACCGTCGTCGAGCCGAAGGAAGGCGCCGATCGGCGTTTCGAGGTCGGCCGGTCGCGTCGCGCGCAGGAGGATGGTGTCCGCGTTGGCGGACAGACGCTGCGCCTGCGCCAGGCTGATCGGGTCCGAGGTTGTCATCGCGCTGGTGCCTCGAGAATCAGAAAACGACCATTCGTCCCGGGACGAAAGGTCGTGCCTTCCGCGGTGCCACCCTCATTCGGCGATGCCGCACTTCCGTGACCGACGGGCTTGCCGCGTTGTGCGGTGCCGATCGGCGCTGCCCTGTATCGCTGGCGCTCTGCGCCGGAGCCTACTGACGTCCGCGGCCTTCGCCGCCCCGTGTTCGGTCCGGAGGCTCCCGGGGCCATTCCCTCGTCGTCGTCGCTCCGGCTTGCACCGACCGCCGGATCTCTGGATCGACTCTGACGGGTACTCGTCCCGTTCATCGCCCGTCTCTTCCTCGATGTCCGCGGAGTCTAGGCATGCCCCGGTCGAAGCGTCAAGCGAGGCCGATGTCTCCCGCGGGCGGACCCTGCGTCCGTTCACTGGACCGCTCGTACCCCCGGCAGCGCAGGACCGGCAGCGCCGGATACCGCGGAAATGCTGGGTCGGCGACGGATACCTGGCACAACCGGAAGACCGACCCACGGCGGCTGGTGACCACCCGAGTGTGGCGGCATGACTCGCACAGGCCAGGTGGCGGACCTTGGCTCACCACGGCTGCCCGCCCATGAGGTTCCGGTTCATCAGAGGCCGACTCCAGACCCGGCGTCGGCTGGTCGCGCGCTATCCTTGATCGCCCGGAGGGGTGGCAGAGCGGTCGAATGCGTCGGTCTTGAACACCGAAGGGCGAGAGCCCCGTGGGTTCGAATCCCACCCCCTCCGCCACTGAACGCGCGGCACCCGAGAGCGAACCTCGCGCGTCAGGACACGTACTCGGTCGCGGGAACGTCGACGACGACGGTGCCGCCGATGAGGTCCTGCCAGCCGCGCTTGCGCTTGTCGACGAAGATCCAGATGACGCCGATGTAGAAGACGGCGAGCCCGATCCAGAGGCCGATCAGGCGCAGGACCGCCGACCCCGTGGTGATCGGTCCGCCGTCCGAATCGCGCACGACCTTGATCTTCATCGCGTTCATCCCGGGCGTCTGTCCGTCGCGCGCCCAGAAGTACGGGAAATACCCGACCGACACGACGATGATCGCGATCGCAGGGATGACGCCGAGCACGAAGAAGACGGCCCCGAGGGCGATGGCGAGGATCGCCAGCACGGCGACGATCAGGAATTGGATGACGCCGTCGAGGATGTAGGCGATCAGGCGCGACCCGGGACTCGCGAAACTCATCCCGGGCGCCGGGCCGGGGTCGGGCTCCGGCGCCTGCCAGACGGGGGTGCTCATTGCCTCGCTCCCTCCAGCCCCTCAGGGCCGCTTGATGACGATCGTCCCAGCGATGAGGTCCTGCCAGCCCCGGCGGCGCTTGTCGACGAAGACCCAGATGTAGCCGATGTAGAACACGACGGCCGCGACCCACAGGCCGACCAGGCGCAGCAGCGCGGTCCCCCAGCCGAAGGTGCTGCCGTCGCGGTCGCGCACCACGAACAGGCTGAACGGCCGCATGCCGGGGGTCTGGCCGCCGTGGCTCCAGAAGTACGGGAAGTAGCCGATCCCGATGACGAGGGTCAACAGCAGCAGCAGGAAGAAGCCCGCTGATGCGCCGGCCTCGATGTTCGTGACGGTCTGCCCCTCGACGGTGGCACCCGAGGCGAGCACGACCGCCGCGGCGACTGCGGTGATCGAACACGCGATGGTGAGGATGAGGCTGTCGATGATGTAGGCGACAAGGCGGCCCCCATGGGGCGCATATTCGATGCCCGGGGCGGGGCCCTCGATCCGTTGAGGACTCTCCCAGACGACTGGAGCACCCGACTCCGACGGCGTGTCGGTCATGGACGCACCTCCCTCCTACGAGATGGTAGCGCGCCCCATGTAGCCCCGAAGCACCTCGGGCACGACGATCGTGCCGTCCGCCTGCTGGTACGTCTCGAGGATGGCGGCGACGATGCGCGCGAGCGCGAGCCCCGATCCGTTGAGGGTGTGGACCAGCTCCGGCTTTGCTCCCTGCTCCGGCCGGTAGCGGATCGCCATCCGTCGTGCCTGGAAGTCACGGAAGTTCGAGCACGAGCTGACCTCGAGCCAGCGCTCGACACCCGGCGACCAGACCTCGAGGTCGTACTTGCGGGCCTGGGTGAAACCCATCTCGCGCGTGCTCATCAGCAGCACGCGATACGCGAGGCCGAGACGCTGGAGCAGGATCTCGGCCCGCTCGGTCATCCATTCGAGCGCCGCCGCGGACTCTTCCGGCTTCTCGAACAGGACCATCTCGACCTTGTCGAACTGATGGACGCGCAGGATGCCGCGCGTGTCCTTGCCGGCGGCGCCGGCCTCCCGGCGGAAGCACGGTGTATAGGCCGCGTAGCGGATCGGCAGCTCGGAGGCCTCGAGGATCTCGTCGCGATGCAGATTGGTGACAGGCACCTCGGCGGTCGGGACGAGGTACAGCTCGTCGCGGGTCACGACGTACATCTGGTCTTCCTTGTCGGGGATCTGGCCGGTCCCTGTCGCGCTCGCCGTGTTGACGACGGCTGGCGGCCAGACCTCGGTCATCCCGTTCTCCCGGGAGTGGACGTCGAGGAACCACGCGATCAGCGCACGCTGCAGAGCCGAGCCCGCGCCCTTGTAGACCGGGAAGCCGGATCCGGCGATCTTCGCTCCACGAGCGTTGTCGAGGATGCCGAGTGTCTCGCCGAGCTCCCAATGCGGCTTCCGCTCCCACGTCGGGCCACCAGGAGGCGCGTCGGCCCCGACTTCGCCCTCGAACGGCACCTCCCGTGCGAGCTGCTCGCCCCAGACGCGGATCGTGACGTTGGCCTCCTCGCCGCCGACCGGGATATCGGGGTCGGGCGGGTTCGGGATGCGCAGAAGCTGGTCGTCGAGGGCGGCTTCGGTCGTGGCGAGCTCGGCGTCGAGCGCGGCGATCCGTGTACCGGCCGCGGTCGAGGCCGCGCGCAGATCCGCGACCTCCGGTCCGTCCGGTGCCGCCCCATCCTTGATCGCCTGCCCGATCCGCTTGGAGGCAGTGTTGCGCTCGGCCTTCAGCGCCTCGCTCTCGGAGAGGAGCCGTCGCCGATCCGCGTCGAGCTCGAGGGCACGGTCGACGAGACCGGGATCCTCGCCCTTGCGGACGGCTCCGTCGCGAACGGTCTCCGCATCCTCGCGCAGCCGCTGGAGACCGACGCTCATGCCGGCCCCCCGTTCGCGGCCTGGGCCAGCCCCGCCGCCTCGCGCAGGCGGTCGAGCACGAATGCGGGGTCGAGCGTCGCAAGCAGCCACCCAGCGCGGGGGCCGTTCGTCCGGCCGAGGAATGCGAGATAGATGGCGGCGAAGGCGCGGCCGGCCGGGATCCCGGCGTCGACCGCGGCCGCGAAGATCGCCGCCTGCCACGCATCGCCCCCGACAAGCTCGGTCGACGTCATGGTGGTCGCGAGCCGGTCGAGGAAGGCGCGCTGGTCGGGCTCGAGCGCGGAGGCCTCTGCAGGGACGCCCTCGTAGCGGACGACCAGCCGCGCCCGCTCGGGCGCATAGGCCTCGAGCCAGGCCCGTGCCGCAGCGATCCGCTCGTCGAGGATCGCGCGCTCTCTGTCGGTCAGGGGAGTCCCCTTCTCCTCCTCGATGCGGCGGATGATCTCGATGCCCGGGATCTGGACGAGCAGCGCGAGGTGCGCGAGGACCGGTCGATATGCGGCGGCTTCGGTGGCGACGTCCGCGTGGGGATCGAGCAGCGCGTATCGGAAGGTCGCCTCATAGCCGGGCGGCAACTCCCCTTTCACCTCACGCCCCGCGGTGGCCGCGGCGAACCGGTCGAACTCGTCGAACAGGCGCGGCACCGCGTCCGTCCCGTCCGGATCGAACTCGATGGCCTGGTTCGGGCGCGGCCGCAGAAACAGGAAGCGAAGCTGTTCGGGCGGGATGACCTCGGCGATCGTGTGCGCGGCCGCGCCATGGCCCTTCGAGGTCGACATCTTCTTGCCGCCGATGTTGAGGAACTCGTACGGGACGTTGAGCGGCGGCTCGCGCTCGAAGACCTCCCGGGCGATCGCGTCGCTTCGATCGCGCGAGCCGCCGGCGGTGGAGAGGTCCTTGCCACACGGCTCGATCGTCACCCCGAACAGCGACCACTGCGCAGCCCACTCGAGGTTCCAGGGGAGCTTCGCCCGACCGCCGAACGGCGAGACCCAGCCCGAGTGGCCGCAGCCGCGGGCCCAGGCGACGAGCGACTCCCGGCACTCGTAGAAGACCCGCTCACCATCCCACTTCGTCACGATC
>JBJMMQ010000058.1:0-11123 GCA_045804705.1 Chloroflexota bacterium | reverse complement strand
AGTACATCGTCATCTGGGTCGCGACCACCATCGGCGTACCGCTCCTCATGGTCGTCCTGTCGGTCGTGCTGCCTACGCTGCGCAACCCCCTGTTCCTCGTCATCGGGGCGCTGGTCGGGTTCATGCTCCCGCGCTTCTGGCTGGGGCGGCGCAAGTCGGGCCGGATCAAGTCGTTCAACAAGCAGCTGCCGGACACGATCACGCTGATCGCCAACGCGCTCCGCGCGGGCTCGTCGTTCCTCCAGGCGGTCGAGCTCGTGGTCCGCGAGTCCCGCCCGCCGATCTCCACCGAGTTCGGCCGGGTCATCCGCGAGGTGAACCTCGGCCTGTCGTTCGACGTCGCGCTGGAGAACATGGTCCGCCGGGTCCGCTCGGACGACCTCGAGCTGATGGCGACGGCCATCGCCATCCAGCACACCGTCGGCGGCAACCTCGCCGAGATCCTCGACTCGATCGCGTTCACCATCCGCGAGCGGGTCCGGATCAAGGGCGAGATCCAGACGCTCACGGCACAGCAGCGGCTGTCGGGCTACGTCGTCGGCTTCCTGCCGATCGCGCTGGCGGGCTTCCTGTTCATCGCCGCACCCGGCTTCATGCAGCCCATGTTCGACGACCGGGCGCAGCTGCTCGGGCTTCCGATGGGCGTCGTCATCCTGGCCATCGGCGGCTTCGCGATGTTCATGGGCTTCATGTTCATCCGCCGCATCGTCGACATCGAGGTCTAGCCGATGGACCCCCTTGCCCTCGTCGTCGCCGCCGTCGCGGCCGGCGCCATCCTCCTGATCGTCATCGGGCTCGCCGGCAACTCGCCGGTCGACCCCGTCCAGGCCCGCCTCACCCAGCTCGGGACGATGCAGGCGAAGAACCTCGAGGAGCTCGAGCTCCAGGCGCCATTCATCGAGCGAACGCTCCGCCCGCTCGTCGCGCGGCTCTCACAGACATCGAACCGTGTCGCGAGTTCCTCGGTTCGAGCCACGACCGAGAAACGCTTGGCACTGGCCGGGAATCCCGGCGACATGCGGGTCGCCGACTGGCTGGGGATCAAGGTCGTTGGCGCGATCGTCGGCGCGATCCTGTTCTTCTTCCTGTTCGCGGTCGTCGGCGTGCTTGGCTTCCCATTCTTGATCGGCGTTCTCATGTCGCTGATCGGCGGGATCTTCGGCTACATCGCACCGGAATTCTGGCTCGGCCGCAAGGTCAAGGCACGCCAGAAGGCAATCCTGCTGATGATCCCGGATGCGCTGGACCTGCTGACCATCTCGGTCCGTGCCGGTCTCGGCTTCGATGCCGCTCTGGGCAAGGTCGTCGAGAAGCTCCAGGGTCCCCTCTCGGACGAGTTCCGGCGGGCGCTGGCAGAGGTCCGCGTCGGCAAGGCGCGCCGTGACGCGTTGCGCGACATCGTCCCACGCACGGACGTCGCCCCGTTGACCAACTTCATCGGCGCGATCATCCAGGCTGAGCAGCTCGGTGTGTCGATCTCGAAGGTGCTCCAGGTCCAGTCCGAGCAGCTCCGCATCGAGCGGCGCCAGCGCGCGGAGGAGCAGGCCGCCAAGGCGCCGATCAAGATGCTGTTCCCGCTCGTCGGGTGCATCTTCCCGTCGCTGTTCATCGTCATCCTCGGGCCGGCCATCATCCTCATCGTCCTGAACCTGAAGGTCTAGGTCCCGGACTCCGGCCACTCTGATGGCGACGCCGTTGCGCGCTCGGAACGTCAGCCGCGCGACCGACCTCGCCGAGCGTCTGGAGGTCGCCGACGGGCTGTGGGCCCGCTTCATGGGCCTGATGGGACGTGCCCGCCTCGATCCTGATGCCGGGCTCTGGCTGTCCGGGACGAACGGCATCCACATGATGTTCATGCGCTTTGCCATCGATGCCGTGTTCCTCGCCAAGCCCGATCCGGGCACGGATGGAGTTCGCCGGGTTCTCTCCGTCCACCGCGGTCTCCGGGCATGGATCGGGATCGTGCCGTTCGTGCGCGGAGCGAACAGCGTGCTCGAGCTGCCGGTCGGGACGATCGAACGAACCGGTACTGTCGTCGGTGATCTCGTCGCTCTCGAGCCGGTGACGCCCGGGTAAGTCAGGGTGCAGCGGGCGGGACCATCATCGGACGGTGGCGACGCTCCGACGTCTCGTCTCCAGTGCGCTCGATCTGGCCCTGCCGCCGTCGTGCTCGGGTTGCGGACACGAAGGTGAGGCCTTGTGCTCCGTCTGCCTGCCGGCGGTCGATGCGCGGCTCGCGCTCCCCGGAGGAACGCCCATCGGACTGCCTGCCGACATCCCCGCACCGCTCCTCCAGGTCGAGTGGTGCGCCCCGTTCGCCGGCGCGGTCCGATCGGCGTTGCACGACCTGAAGTACGCGGGCGAGCGCCGGCTCGCGGTGCCGCTGGGCGCTGCCGTCGCGCGACGCTGGGCGCGGGTCGGCGTGGGCGCGGATCTGGTCGTTCCCGTTCCCGTCCATGCCGACCGTGAACGGTCCCGCGGCTACGACCAGGCTGCCCTCATCGCCTCTGTCGCGGCAGAAGACCTCGGACTGAGCATGGTCCGGGCACTCGAGCGCCGTCGGGCGACCGTCGCCCAGTTCGAGCTCGGTCGCGGGGAGCGTGCCTCGAACGTGGCGGGCGCGTTCGAAGTCGCCGGCGCGGGCCAAGGCAGCGTCGCCGGACGCTGGGTCCTGCTCGTCGACGATGTTGTGACGACGGGCGCGACACTAGCCGCCTGCGGTGACGCGCTCGTTCGCGCGGGCGCTGCCGCCGTGTCCGCGATCGCAGTCGCGCGGGAGCGCTGACGGACCCCCCGCCTCGCGGAGCGACAGACCCCTCGGCGTATACTCGAACCCGGACGAATCGCCGACCCGAGCGCATGGATCGGGCTCACCCAAGGCACGGGCCGATGCCCAAGGGGGAAGCGTGAGGACGATCGTCAAGGGCAAGAACGCCGAGATCCCGGACCGCGTCAGGGACTATGCGGAACGGAAGGTCAGACGGATCGAGCGGCTGCTGGACGACCAGACGGACGCCACCGTCGAGCTGTGGGCCGAGCAGCACAGGAGCGCGAGCGCCTCCCACATCGCCGAAGTCAGTCTGATGATCCACGGCCAGGTCCTACGGAGCCGCGCCACCGGATCCAGCTACCAGGAGGCGCTCGACGACGTCGTCGACAAGGTCGAACGACAGGCTGTCGACCACAAGGAGAAGCCCCGACTGCGCGCTCGCCCCGAGGAGGAGAAGCAGATCCTCCGGCGGCTCGCGGACGGTGACGGTGAACCGGGCCGCGAGGTGAGGATCGTCAAGACGAAGCGCTTCGCGATCGAGCCGATGTTCGAGGAGGACGCCGTCGCGGCGATGGAGGACCTCGGCCACCAGTTCTTCGTGTTCGTCAACGCCGAGACCGAGCGGGTGGCGATCCTCTACCGCCGGAACGACGGTGACTACGGCCTCATCGAGCCATCCATCGGTGGCGAATACACCAAGGGCCGTGGCCGGTCTTCCGGTTCGGCTGAAGCGGCGGCGAGCGGCAGGCACTGATCCGCCATCGGTCGTTGCTTCCTGACGGACGAAGACTCGGCGCGCATCTGGGCGTCGCCGGAGGTCTGGTCAAGGCCGTGGACCGAGCGCACGAGATCGGCGCGGCCGCCCTCCAGATCTGGGGCGACAACCCGACGGCATGGCGACGACGGCAGGGGCCGCCGGCCGATCAGGCCACGTTCCGGGCCCGCCTCACCGAGTTCGACATCGGCCCCGTCGCCATCCATGCCTCGTACCTCGTGAACCTTGCCGGGACGGACGACGCCTCCTTCGGGCGGTCGGTCGACCTTCTCGTCAGCGAGCTGCAGGCAGCGCCGGGATATCTCGCGCGGTTCGTCAACGTCCATGTCGGGTCCCATCTGGGCGCAGGCGTCGTCGCCGGAACGGCACGGCTCGCCGATGGGATCGCGCGCGTGATCAGCGCGGTCGATGACGGGCCCGAAGCGGCGCGTCTGGTGCTCGAGAACTCGGCGGGCAGCGGGTTCGGGCTTGGCACGAACGTCCCCGAGCTCGCCGGGATCCTGAACGCGATCGTGGCTCGGGGGGTCCCGTCGGAACGGATCGCGTTCTGTCTCGACGTCGCCCACGCCTGGGCCGCCGGCATCGACGTCTCGAACCCCGACCGGATCGATGACTTCCTGCGCGAGTTCGACGAGCGGATCGGCCTCGGACACCTCGCGATGGTCCACTTCAACGACTCGAAGTCGGAGCTGGGTTCACGCATCGACCGCCACCAGCACATCGGCGCCGGCCGGATAGGGACCGCTGGGCTGCGGCACCTGCTCTGTCACCCAGCTCTCGCGGGCGCGACCTACTACCTCGAGACGCCGGGCATGGACGAGGGCTACGACGCCGTGAACGTCGCGCGCGCGTACGACCTCGCCGCTGGCCGGCCACTCGCCGATCTCCCGCCTGAGGCGATGGAGATCCGCCGGACTCGATCGCGGTCCGGGGCGCCCTGAGCCGGGAATCGCGAACGCCGGCGCCCCAGACGCCGGCGTTCGCTGCCCCGAGACCCGGATCGTGGAGGGCGAAGCCGGGTCGTGCCCTGGTATGTGCTAGTAGCGGCCGGGATCCCGGCCCGCGGAACGCGCGACCGAGCGCACCGTGCTGACGGTGGACCCGGCCCCGATCCCGACCGGAGTCGGCGATGCCGAGTGTCGGCGTGACTGCTCGGGTGCCCGATCGGCAGCCGAGCTCGCATCCGACGATTGGAAGGTTCGGCCGTAGCGGCGCATCCGCACAGCCAGGTAGTACTCCATGATCTGTCGGACCTGCGGCTCGCTCAGGAGCTCGTCGGCCCGGAGCGCGTACTCGACACGCGCGGTCGGATTCGTGTTTCCTGCGGCGACAAGACCGAGGTACTGGGGCGTGTCGGCATCGTCGCGGAGCTCTCGCAGCCCGCGCGCAAGCTTGGTCGCGGTGCCGAGGGAGGGCATCCGATCACCACGGATCAGCCGCGAGATCGTCGAATGGTCCACGCCTGACTGCTGGGCGAGTTGGCGTTGCGACATCTTCTTGGCCTTGAGCTGAGCTCGAAGCCATTCGTTGAACGCTCGGCCATTCTGCGTCGTCATGTGGTGCTTTGAACGCTCCGTGAGGGAGGGCTGCGAGGTGGTTCTCTGCCGTCACTATCGATGGGCGGTCAGGACACCTGTATCACCCGTTGGTACCGGTCGCCTCACCTGTGCCGCGCAGGGCGCAGGTAGGAGTCTGGTGCGGTACGTCGTGGTCCGGTCTGGCCGCGCGGACGGGCCACCCCCATGACCTTTGTACGTCCACGGGCGCTGGACGGATCGCAGGTCCCGGGGATGGTAGCGAATCTTCGGGAATCGGGCCTTGCGGACCTCAGGCTGTCGGGACCGGCTGCGTACTCGGAGGCTGCGGGATGCGGCCCATCCCGCGAGGCATGGGCGAGACGACGTACAGGATCGCCCCGAACCCGATGATCGACAGCACGCTGATGACCCAGTCGAGGATGGTGATCGCGGTCGCCTCCGGGAGCGGGACGCCGTAGGCGACTGTGAGCACGCCGATGACCCCGGCCTGGGCGAAACCGAGGCCGGCGGGGCTGAGCGGGATCGCAGTCAGCAGCGAGCCGATGAGGGCGACGAAGATCGCCCCCGAGAGCCCGAGCTCGACGTCGGGAAAGCCGAACGCGAGGACGACGATGTACAGGCGCAGGCCCTCGGTCAGCCAGATCAGGCCGGTCAGGAACGCGAGGATCGGCAGGTGCTTGAGGCCGACCGCGCCGAAGACCCCTTCCTCGAACCGTTCGTACAGCTCGAGGATGCTCGGAGGGAGCGGCAGCCGAACGAGGATCCGGCGCCCGAAGTTGCGCATGGTGAAGAGGCCGAAGGCCGCCACGACGACCGTGATGATGCCGACGATGAAGATGACCTTGATCGAATCCGGCATCCCGCTCCGGAAGCTCCAGAAGCCCGCGGCGAGCCCGAGGATGGCGATGGCGAAGATGTCGAGGATCCGCTCGATGAAGACCGTCCCGAACGTCCGGCTCAGCGAAGCCGGGCTGTTCATCTTGAGCAGGTAGGCGCGGTAGACGTCACCGAGCTTGGCCGGCACGACACAGTTCACGAACCACGAGATGTACAGGATCTCGACCGAGTTGCGCAGGCTGATGACGAAGCCCGTCTCGCGCAGCAGGCGCTCCCAGCGGTAGCCGCGGAGCGGGAAGCCCAGGTAGAACACGATGAACGCCAGCAGCACGAGCTTGGGATCGGCCTGCAGGATGAGGTCCGGGACCTGCGAGAGGCGTTCGCGGTTGAGGTACAGGAAGAACGCGATGATCCCCAGCGGGACGACGATCGACAGGATCGTCCGCGGCTGGCGCAGCCGCTGGCCGAGCGAGATCGGAGCCGCCTCGGTCGGCTCGATCTCGAGCGCCTCGATGAGCGACTCCGGATCGTGGTGCGCGTGGGGATGGCCCTGGTCGAGGGCGGGTGTCGCCTCCATCTCACCGGACGCTACCGGACCGTCCTCTTCGTCGGCCATCGGACGATGGTCCTGCTCGTCGCCGCTCATGACTGGCCGTCCGTCGGGATCGGCTGGATGCGGCCGTTCCCGCGCACTCGATTGACCCCCTTGGCGACGGGCGTCCAGAGCCTGACGAAGTAGCTGGCGCGTCCCGGGACGATCTCGAGCGTCCGGAGTGCCGCAAGCAGGCCGGCCGGAGTGGACGGATCGCCGTCGAGCGCCATGTACGCGACGCCGATCTCCATCACCGAGTGAGCGTCCGAAACGGCGATACCGGGAAGGTCGTGCTCGCGAGCGAAGGCGGCGGCGTCCTCATTGCCGTGGCCGACAAGACGCGCGTTGTGGGCCTCGACCCAGTCGACGTGCGGCGCAAGACTCGCCATCGCCGCGTCCCGCAGCAACGAACCCCGCATCCGGTCGAACGGATGCGGGATCCCGACAAGTGCACCCTGCTCCCTCGCAGCCGCGATCGTCTCCATCGCCGACAACCCAGGCGGGATCGCCCTCTCCAGGAACAGACAGATCAGATCCCCGTCCCGAGTCTTCACCTCTTCCCCGACGATCACCGTCAGCTCCGATGACCCAAGCGCCCGAGCCTCTTGCGCGACATCGACCCGGTCATGATCCGTGATCGCCAGATGCGTCAATCCCCGATCCACAGCCGCCTTGACCATATCCCTCGGCGACGCCAGCGAATCAAAACTCCCCTTCGAGTGCGTGTGCAGGTCGACGAACGAGCGGCTCATCGTCGGGTGGCGTCCGGCACGACGCGCGGACCGGTGGCGTTAGGCGCAGCGCCGTAGCCACCGGGGAGCGTGGCGCGTCGGAGGACGGGACCCGTGCCGTAGGTGCCCGACGGCTCGGCGATGGCGACGACAGGACCCGCGTGATGCATCACACCTGTTGGACGAGCGACTTCTTGAAGAACTCGAAGTGTTCGAACGCCAGGCCGGTACCCAGCGCCACGCAATTGAGCGGGTTCTCCGCGACATGACACGGCACGCCCGTCACCTGTGTCAGCAGCTTGTCGACGTTACGCAGGAGCGCGCCGCCACCCGACATCACCATGCCCTTGTCGATGATGTCGGCCGACAGCTCGGGCGGTGTCTGCTCGAGGACTGACCGGACCGCCGCAACGAGCTGCTGGAGCGGCGCCTCCATCGCTTCCATCACCTCGCTGCTGGTGATCGGGATCGTCCGCGGCAGACCCGCGATGAGGTCACGGCCACGGACCTCCATCGAGAGCTCCCGGTCGAGCGGAAGCGCCGTCCCGATGGCGATCTTGACCTCTTCGGCCATGCGATCGCCGACCATCAGGTTGTACTTCTTTCGGATGTACGTCGCGATCGCCTCATCGAAGCGGTTGCCGCCGACGCGCAGGCTGTGCGACACGACGATCCCGCCGAGCGCGATGACTGCGATCTCGCTCGTGCCACCGCCGATGTCGATGATCATGTTCCCCGACGGCCCGCTGATCGGGACGATGGCGCCGATCGCAGCCGCCAGCGGCTCCTCGATCAGGTAGGCCTCCCTGGAGCCGGCCTTGAGCGCTGCATCACGTACGGCGCGCTTCTCGACGCTGGTCACGCCGGCGGGCACCGAGATCATCACCTCGGGCTTGCCGAACCCGATGCGGCCCTTGCGGACCTTGCCGATGAAGTGGCTGAGCATCGCCTCCGTGATCACGTAGTCAGCGATGACGCCGTCCTTCATCGGCCGGATGGCGTGGATGTTGCCCGGGGTCCGGCCGATCATCTCGCGCGCCTCGTCACCGACGGCCACGATCCGGTTGTCGTCCGACACGGCGACGACGCTCGGCTCATTGATGACGATGCCCCTGCCCTTCACGTAGACCAGCACGTTGGCGGTGCCGAGGTCGATCCCGATCTTCATGAGGGCGTGACGTCTGTCCCTTCCGCGGAGCGCGCGAGGCTGGCGCCGATGTCGAGGAACTTGCGGTCGATGTTCTCATAGCCCCGGTGAACGTGATGCGCGCCGTGGATGATGGTCGTGCCCCGCGCAGCCACGGCCGCCAGGATCAGCGAGGCGCCGGCGCGCAGATCGCCGATCTCGACCTCCGCGCCGACCAGCTTGGCCGGTCCCTCGATCGTCGCGTGGTGTCCATCCGGCATCTCGACCCGGGCGCCCATGCGGCGCACCTCGGTCAGCCATTCGAGCCTGTCCTCGAAGATCGCCTCGTGAACGCGCGACGTTCCGGACGCCTGGGTCAGCAGGACCGCGGTCGGTGGCTGGAGATCGGTCGCAAGACCTGGGTAGGGCGCCGTCTCGACGTCGATCGCCCGGTAACCACCGGCGAAGAGCGGTGACCCATCGACGTCGATCGTGTCGGTCGTGCACGAGATCCCCACTCCCACCCTTTCCATCGTCTCGACGAAGGAGGCGAGGTGATCGCATGGGGCGTCCTCGATGGTCAGCCGGCCGCCGGTGACGGCCCCCGCGATGACGAAGGTTCCTGCCTCGATGCGATCGGGGATGACCCGATGCTCGGCGCCGCGCAGGCGCTTGCGGCCCTCGATCTCGATCGTGTCCGGGTAGGTCCGCTCGACCTCGGCACCCATCTCCTGGAGGAACGCGATGAGGTCGTCGATCTCCGGCTCCTGCGCCGCGGGGCGGATGACGGTGTGGCCCTCGGCGAGGGTCGCCGCGAGCATCGCGTTCTCGGTGCCCATGACCGACACGAACGGGAAACGGATCTCCCCGCCCCGCAGCCGCCCCGGCGCGGTCGCGAAGTAGTAGCCGTTCCGATAATCGATCGACGCACCGAGCGCACGCATCGCCTCGACGTGAAGATCGACCGGGCGCCGGCCGATGCGGTCGCCGCCGGGGTTGCTGATGATGACGCGGCCGAACCGCGACAGGAGCGGGCCGAGCAGCATGAAGCTCGCACGCATCTTGGCCGCGGCCTCGAGCGGGACGAACAGCCACTCGACGTCGCCAGAGGCGACCTCGTAGACGTTCTCCTCCGGATGGTCGACGACGACGCCGAGGTCGCGCAGCGTGTCGGCCATCACGCGCACGTCCTCGATCTCGGGGACATTCGTGAACCTGCATCGCTCGCCGGTCAGCGTCGCCGCGGCGAGGAGCTTGAGCGCGGCGTTCTTCGAGCCGCTGATCCGGACCGTCCCGGACAGCGGGCGGCCGCCCTCCACCCGAAACACCTCACGGGCGACGGGTTCCGGGTTGTACTCCCAGTGGAACGGCTTTGCGTCGGCCATCCTTGTCGCGCGGCTCTAGCCGCGGCGCCTGGGACCCTCGCGGTGTCGCCGCTCCGCGACGCGGATCCGCAGGAGGGCCTGCTGGAGCTGCGCACGCGCTGCGGCAAGGTCGGCTCCATCGGTCGGGCCGGCCGTCTCGAGCGCCCGTTCCGCCTCGCGCCGTGCTTCCTGCGCCTTCTCGAGATCGATCTCACTGGCGAGATCCGCCGTCTCCGCCATCACCACGACGCGGTCCGGCCGAACCTGCAGGAACCCACCCGCGATCGCGAACGACTCCTCAGCCCCACCCTTCCGGATCCTTAGCTCCCCGACCCCCAACATCGACACCAACGGAGCATGGTGCGGCAGCACCCCCAACTCCCCCTCACTCCCAGGCAGCTGCACGGAATCGACAGTGTCGGAATACGCGAGCCGCTCAGGAGTCACGATCTCAAGCAATAGAGGCATCGGGTTACTTCCCTGCGAGACGTGGTGCGCGCTCGGCGGCGGCGGGGCGTCGAGGCGCGCGCCCGTTAGGCGCAGCGCCGTAGGGCGCGCAGATCGACGGCTCGTCGGCGTCGCACTTGGTCATGACGCGAGCTTCGCCGCATTCTCTCGAACATCGTCGAGGGTGCCGGCCAAGAAGAAGGCCTGCTCGGGCAGGGTGTCCGCGTTGCCTTCGAGGATCTCCTTGAAGGAGCTGACCGTGTCCTTGATGTTGACGTACTTGCCGCTCCGGCCCGTGAAGACCTCGGCGACGAAGAACGGCTGGCTCATGAAGCGCTGGAGACGTCGTGCTCGCGCGACTGTCGACTTGTCCTCCTCGGACAGCTCGTCGATGCCGAGGATCGCGATGATGTCCTGCAGGTCACGGTAGCGCTGGAGGACGCGCTGGGTCTCGCGGGCGACGTCGTAGTGCTCCTGGCCGACGATGTTCGGGTCGAGCACGCGCGAGGTCGAGGTCAGCGGGTCGACCGCCGGGTAGATGCCGAGCTCGGCGATGCTCCGCTCGAGACGGATCGTCGAGTCGAGGTGGGCGAACGTCGTCGCGGGCGCCGGATCGGTGTAGTCGTCGGCCGGGACGAAGACCGCCTGGAGCGAGGTGATCGAGCCGTCACGGGTCGAGGTGATCCGCTCCTGGAGGCCGGCCATCTCGGTCGCGAGGTTCGGCTGGTAGCCGACCGCGGACGGCATCCGGCCGAGCAACGCCGACACCTCGGAGCCCGCCTGGGTGAAGCGGAAGATGTTGTCGATGAACAGGAGGACGTCACGGTGCTCCTGGTCGCGGAAGTACTCGGCCATCGTCAAGCCGGTCAGGCCGACCCGCTGGCGCGCGCCGGGCGGCTCGTTCATCTGCCCGAACACGAAGGCTGTCTTCGCGATGACCCCC
>JBJMMQ010000057.1:0-11524 GCA_045804705.1 Chloroflexota bacterium | reverse complement strand
CAGCCGCTGCGGGTCGTCGTCTCCAGCCAGAGCCCGGAGACCGAGCCCGTCCTGTCTGACGAGGCGCTGGCGGTCACGCGCGTGCTGCGCGCGCAGGGCCGCGAGGTCGAGGTCGTCAGGCATCTGCCGCGACGCGGCATGGCCGAGCACCGCCAGTCGCTGCTCGACCGGGCGACCGCCCCGTACGCGCTGTTCCTTGATGACGACGTCATCCTCGAGCCAGACCTCGTCGAGCGTCTTGTGCGTTCGATCCAGATCGCGGGTTGCGGGTTCATCGGATCTGCCCTCGTCGGCCTCAGCTTCGACGGCGACCGGCGTCCCGACGAGGAAGCGGTCGAGTTCTGGGACGGCCCGGTGACGCCGGAGGTCGTGAGGCCGGGGACGCCAGCATGGGACCGGCACCGGCTGCACAACGCCGCGAACCTGCATCACCTCCGTCGCAGCCTCGGCGCGGGGGCGAACCGGCTGTACCGCGTCGCCTGGATCGGCGGGTGCGTCCTGTTCGACACCGGACGGCTCCGCGAGGCCGGCGGTTTCACGTTCTGGACCCAGCTACCACCCGAACACGCCGGCGAGGACGTCGAGGCGCAGCTCCGCGTCGCTGCCCGCTGGGGTGGGGCAGGCCTGTTTCCGTCGGGCGCTTACCACCAGGAGCTCCCAACCACCATCCCCGACCGCCGCGTGGACGCTCCGTACGTCCTTGCCCAGCCGGCGTGACCGCACCACGAGGAGGTTGCGATGGCCACGAAGAACGACACGAACGCGACGGCGGAGGAACGCAAGTTCCTCGAGCGGTACGGCGATCGATTGTCCCCATCGACCCGTCGGGCCAGATGGATCCACAAGCCTGACGAGCGGCCGGAACGCAAGGGCCAGACCCTGGCGACCCGCTCGCCGGAGGTCATCCGGGCGTGGGCCGAGGAGCGGGGCGGCACGCCAGCCGCGGCGACCCGCGGCAAGGACGACGGCCGGCCCCACGTCCTGCGCATCCGCTTCTCGGACGGCGATGGCGGCCGCCGGAACGGCGATGGCAGCAACGGCGGTCGCAGCCGGTCGAACCTCGAGCAGATCGACTGGGACGAGTGGCTTCGCACATTCGAGGAGCGCGACCTGGTCTTCCTCTACCAGGAAGAGCGCCGCGACGGGCGGCAGAGCAACTTCTTCCGGCTCGACAACCCACGGCGCGAAGACGGCTGACGCGTGACGATCGTGCCCGACGTGGGACGCATCGCCGTCCTGCGTGGGAACGCGCTGGGCGACCTCGTGTTCGCGCTCCCTGCCCTCGATGCACTGCGCGAGGCGTACCCGGCCGCGGAGATCACGCTCTTGGGGCGGGCTCATCACGAGGCGCTGTTGGGCGAAGGTCGGCCATCCCCGGTGGACCGCGTGGTGGTCCTGCCCGAGGGGGCGATCGGCGACGAACAGGTGCCCGAGCCCGGGCTCGACCGTGCGTCCCTCCTGGCGTCGCTTGCCGCCGATATGTACGACCTCGCCATCCAGTTGCACGGTGGAGGCCGCAACTCGAACGCCTTCATCCGGGGGCTGGGGGCGCGAGTGACGGCCGGCAGCCGTACCCCGGATGCGCCGGCGCTCGACCGTTGGTTGGCGTATGACCGCTTCCAGTGGGAGATCGCCCGCTGTGTCGAGATCGTCGGGCTGGTCGGCGCCCGAGCGCGTGAGCTCGAACCGCACCTGACGGCGACGGCGGGTGATCGATGCGCAGCGCTCGAGGCGCTGCCGGAGCTGGCGGACGGGCCCTACGTCGTGCTCCACCCCGGAGCCACGGATCCCCGTCGGCGCTGGCCCATCGACCGCTTCGCGCAGGTGGCTCGCGCATCGCGCGCGCTCGGTCGCCGGGTCGTCATCACCGGCACGCCCGAGGAGCGGGAGCTCACCGCCGCCCTTGGTGCTGCCACGGGCGACGGGGCCTCGCCGGCTTTGATCGCCGATCGGCTGTCGCTGCCGGCGTTGCTCGGGTTGCTCGCGGGCGCCGACCTCGTCGTGTCGAACGACACCGGCCCGTTGCACGTCGCGATCGCCGCTGGCACGCCGACGGTCGGCCTGTTCTGGGTCGGGAACCTCATCAGCTCTGGCCCGCTCAAACGCGCTCGTCACCGGCCCCACATCTCGTGGCGGATGACCTGCCCTGCCTGCGGTGTCTCGGCGGCCGCACCACGTTGTGGCCACGATGACGGGTGGGTCGACGACATCGCCCCCGATCCGGTCGTGGCCAGCGTCGAGGGACTCCTGGAGGAGGTCGCGTGAACGACCCGCTGATCTCGGTCCTGATGCCGACGTACGGGCAGGCGGCGTTCATCGCCCGCGCCATCCGGAGCCTGCAGGCGCAGACCGAATCGCGCTGGGAGCTGCATGTCATCGACGACGCCTCGCGCGATGCGACGGCGGCCGCGGTGACGCCGTTCCTCGAGGATCCGCGCATCCACTACCGCCGGCGTCCCGTCAACGGCGGGGTGGGCGTGGCGCTCAATGAAGGCCTCGATGCCTCGATGGCGCCGTACATCGCCTACCTGCCCTCCGACGACGTCCTGTTCCCGGTCCACCTGGCGTCGTTGCACGAGTTCGTCGATGCGGACGCGGAAGCCGTCATGGCGGTGTCAGGCGTCCGCCATCACTACGACCGTGAGACGGTCGACACCGTCGATGGCTGGCCCCAGCTGGTGCAGGTGCTCCATCGACGTGTGCCCGAACGGTGGCTCGAGCGGACCGAGCTCGTCACCGCCCACCGCGACCTCATGTACTGGGGCGGGGACCGGCCCCACGGCGCCGTCCGGACGAGCGGCCGCGTCACCGCCGAGTGGGTCCACCACCCCGACCAGCTGACCGCCCTCGTGCGCGAGCCGATCGGTGGCATCAACCCATTCCGGGCGCGCTTCAGGATCGGCCATCCATTGCGCTTCCAGACGAGCGTCGGCGACCCGATCGACGAGGTCGCGCATTTCCAGGCGTTGCGCGACCGTCCCCCGACCCCACCCGCGCTCGATGGCCTGCGCATCCTCCTCGTCGGCGAGCTGTCATACAACCCGGAGCGCATCCTCGCCCTGGAGGAGCGGGGGCACCGGCTCTGGGGGCTGTGGACCCCTGACCCCTACTGGTACACGATGGTCGGGCCCGTGCCGTTCGGCCACGTGACCGAGCTGCCGGACGCGGCTGGTGACTGGGCCGGCGCGATCCGCCGCCTCGCGCCGGACGTCATCTACGGCCTGCTGAACTGGCAGGCTGTTCCATTCGCCGCCGAGGTCCGGCGCGCTGTCCCCGAGATCCCGTTCGTGTGGCACTTCAAGGAAGGCCCGTTCATCTGTCGCGAGCGGGGGACGTGGGGTGAACTCTTCGAGCTGACCGAGCGAAGTCACGCCGTCGTCCATTCGAGCCGGGAGATGGCCGATTGGTTCGCGACGTTCGTGCCCGGCGCTGACGACGCGGACCGCTCGCTCGTCCTCGACGGGGATCTCCCAAAGGCGGACTGGTTCGCCGGAGCACCGCACTCCCGCCGCCTATCGGAGGACGACGGCGAGGTCCACACGGTCGTGCCGGGCCGGCCGATCGGGCTCCATCCGGAAGACGTCGCGGCTCTCGCCGCCAACCGCATCCACCTCCATTTCTACGGCCGGTTCACGCACGGCCAGTGGCGCGAGTGGATCGAGCGCACGAGGCCGATGGCGAAGGGGTACCTGCATCTCCACCCCTCCGTCGCGCAGGACCGCTGGACGGAAGAGTTCAGCCGATACGACGCCGGCTGGCTGCACGTCTTCCGCAGCCGCAACGGCGGTGATATCAGCCGAGCCGTGTGGGACGACCTCAACCTCCCCGCACGCATGGCGACGCTGGCGGCTGCTGGTCTCCCGATGATCCAACGGGACAATGCCGGCGCGACCGTCGCGATCCAGTCAGTGGGACGCGACCTCGGCGTCGGCCTGTTCTTCGAGGAGTACGAGGACCTCGCGGCGCAGCTTCGCGATCGGGCCGCCATGACGTCTCTCCGGTCGAACCTGGCGGCGCAAGCGCCGTCGTTCACCTTCGACGCCCACGTCGACGGCCTGATCGATCTCTTCCGCCGTGCCATCGCCGACGCCGGGCACGAGCCCGGTCAGCGACATCCAGCCGTGATGCGCAAGCCCGCGATCGAGGCCCGGGCACGGCCCGCCGAGCGTGCGGTCACCCGCTGAACGAGCCGACCTCTGTCGCTTTATCGAAACGAACCCGGCAGGGGCACTCATGCTCATCCGAGGCTGCGACGCCCATCCTGAAGCCATGCTGAGACATCAGGTGGGGGTGACGCTCGTGCTCATCCCCACGCACGCGAGGTCGGGGGCGACCGGATGACTCTGACGTGGGACCAGGTCGACATCTCGGCGCGGTTGGTGCTCGCGGCGGTCCTCGGCGCGCTCGTCGGCCTCGAGCGTGAGATGCACGCCCATCCCGCGGGGATGCGGACGCACCTTCTGGTCTCTGTCGGGTCGGCGCTCTTCACCGTCTTGTCGATCTACGGTTTCACGTCGGGATCAGGCGGTGAGAACGTGGACCCGACCCGTATCGCCGCTCAGATCGTCACAGGCATCGGGTTCCTTGGGGCGGGCGCGATCATCCAGTACGGAACGTCGATCCGGGGCCTGACGACCGCCGGAAGCCTCTGGGCGATGGCCGCCATCGGGATGGCCGCCGGAGCGGGGCAGGCCGTCATCGCCATCGTGGCCTGGGCGATCGTGCTGTTCTCGCTGTGGCCGCTCAACTGGCTGGTCTCGCGTCTGCACATCCATTCCGATGAGACGATCCGACTGCGGCTGCGCCTTCATGGCCTCGAACCCCTGGCGCTCGTGACCAGCGAATTCGCGAAGATGCGGGTCGAGATCGCGCAGGTGCGGAGCGAACGGACCGCGAAGAACAGGTACGCCGTCGAGCTCGACGTCCGGCCGCCTGCCGGGACGCCCGCTGAGGGCCTGATCGACCACATCAACTCGATCCCCGACGTCGAGCTGGTCGAAGCCGCCGGCTGAATAGGTAATCGCCTTCAGGAAGTCGCACCCGTCGGCATCGACGCGGGGTCCAGGAGGTAGGTCCGCATCTCGCCCAGGCCCTTGACCTCGACCTCACGTGGGAGGAACGGATAGCGATCCGCGCAGGTCGCGAAGGTGGAAGCTGCGACCTGGATGCATCCCGGGACGCCCGTCGACTCCATCCGGCTGGCGAGATTCACGGTATCGCCCCAGACGTCATAGCTGAACTTGCGGTGGCCGATGACACCGGCGACGGCGGATCCTGATGCGATGCCGATCCTGAGCTGGATCCGGTCTCCGGGCGTCGGTTCGATCAACGTCGCGACGGCGAGCATCTCGAGCGCCATGTCGACGATGACGGAGGCATGGTCCCGGCGTGGCTCCGGCGCACCGGCGACGACCATATAGGCATCGCCGATCGTCTTGATCTTCTCGAGGCCGCGCCGCTGCGCGATCGTGTCGAACCGGCTGAAGATGTCGTTCAGCACCGCGACGACCCTGGCGGGTGTCTCTCGCGCTGCGAATGGCGTGAAGTCGACGACGTCCGCGAACAGGATCGTCACATCGTCGTAGTGGTCGGCGATGACCCTCTCCCCACGCTTCAGTCGGTCGGCGATCGAACGAGGCAGGACGTTGAGCAGCAAGGCGTCGGATTCGGCCTTGGCGCGCAGCCGCTCACCATCGATGAAGACGACCAGGACAAGGGCGATCACGGCCGGAACGATCAGATTGACGGCGGCGAGGAGAAGCCTCACGGGGGACGGTGGCGGCGGTGCGCTCCTGATGAGCGGGTCGATGATCACGCCACCGACCACGACCGCGACGACGCCTGCCAGAGCCGGCGGGCCGGCTCTCGGGCCGAGGAACAGGACCGCCGCGATCGGCACGAGGATGATCCAGATCAGGTTCGAGGCACCCCAGGACAGTCCGCCGGCGGGGATGAGGCTCAGGAACAGCACGATCAATCCGACGACGGCCATCGTCGCGATGAGCGGTGTCAGGCGCCGCCTCCGATGAAAGAGCACGAGCGCTGAGCCGAACGCGATGAATTGGACCAGAGCGAGAGCTGAGAAGGCCGGTCGTGCGACAGCGAAGTCCGCAACCGCGAACGCGAGGGCGACCGCCATGAACACCAGTGCCGATGCGACCGCGGTTCGCTTGCGGATGCGAAGATCCGGCTCGTCCGTCGGATCTGATCCGAGATCGAGGACCCGGGCGAAGTTCATCGACGGATTAGAGCACGCTGGTCGAGCCACCGAGCGAGACGCGAGGGCCATACTGACGCGCGATGAGGCCGCAATGCCGGCGAAAGGAGCGCGATGTCCCATCCCGACCCGAACGGACCCGCAGCGACACGACCGTGGCGTATCGGCGACGAGCTCCGGAATCCCGTCACCCGTGAGCACGCGATCCTGCTCGAGGCCCCGACAGGTCGTGCCCGCGCAGAGATGACGGCCCTTGTTGGTGCCCGAGTCATCGGCGAGCACCTGCATCCGGGCCTGGTCGAGCGCTTCACCGTCCTCGAGGGGACGCTGACGGTCAAGCTGGACGGGAAGACCACGAAACTCGTCACAGGCGAGACGGCCGAGGTCGCGGCCGGACAGTGGCACGACTGGTGGAATGCCGAAGATCACGACGCGCGGGTCCTCGTCGAGGTCGCGCCGGGTGAGCGCTTCTCCCACATGATCGAGACGCTCTTCGGGCTCGCCGAGCTGGGCCATGTCGATGAGAAGGGGATGCCGAACCTTCTCCAGATGTCGCTCATCGGACGCGAGTTCGCCGACACCGTCCAGTTCAAGTCGCCGCCACCCGCAGTGCAGAAGGTCGTATTCGGGTTGCTCGCGCCCGTGGCCCGCGCGCGCGGCTATCGAGCGACATACCCGGAGCTGTCGCGGTCGCTCCTGCCGCGGGACCCGGCCGAGACCGCCCCGGCGCCGGCGGAGGGCTGAACCCCGCGAGTCACGGAGGTTTCTGGCGATGCCATCAGCACGACATCAGGTGACGATCCACCGACCGGTCGGCGAGGTCTTCGCATTCGTGGCGGACGGACTCAACGGCCCAAAGTGGCGGTCAGGCATCACGGACATCGCGCTCGTCTCCGGGAGCGGGGTCGGCGCGACCTATAAGCAGGGCGTCAAGGGTCCGGGTGGTCGGCGCGTGGATGCGGATTACCGGATGACCGGCTATGAACCGAACAGCGGGCTGGCCTTCGAGGGGATCGCCGGCCCAGTCCGGCCGAAGGGTGAGTACGTCTTCGACCAGGCCGAGGACGGGACCCATCTCACCTTCTCACTCGCCGCAGAGATATCGGGCATCAAGAGGCTCCTGATGGCAGGTGCGGTCCAGAAGTCGATGGATGCCGAGGTGCGGGCGCTCGACCGGCTCAAGGCTCTGCTCGAGTCGACACCGCCGAGCTGATCGGGGACGCCCCTGGTGGGCGCCGTCTATCTCACGCTCGCGGTGCGCCCCGCCGTGGGACTTGGACCCGGCCACGGCCGAAGGCGTCGATCCGACCCCAGCGGCCTGGGATGTCGAGTAGTTCGATGTGGCCGATCGAGGCAGGGAGTGCCGGATCGACGATGAGGTGGTCGCCGACCGGCTCGAGCCCCAACATGGTCCGGAGGAGGAGCAGCGGCGCTCCGGTCGACCAGGCTTGAGGAGCGCAAGCGGTCGGGTACTGGACGGGGTACTTGGTCAGGGCCCGGTCGTAGCCGCCGAATGCCTCCGGCAGGCGACCGTCGAACAGAGCGGCAGCATCGAGGATGTCCGACGCGATGCGGGCCGCTTCCTCCTTGAACCCGTATCGCCGCAGTCCCCACGCGATGAACGAGTTGTCGAACGGCCAGACCGTTCCGAGGTGGTAGCCGATCGGGTTGTAACGGGCTTCTCCCACGGCGAGTGTGCGCACGCCCCAGCCGGAATACAGGCGCGGCCCCATCAGGTGCTCGACGACCGACTTTGCCTTCGGGGCGTCGACGATGCCGCTCCACAGCAGGAGGCCGTTGTTCGACGCCAGCGAATCGACCTGCCCGCCGTCGGCATCGAGTGCCAGCGCGAAGTAGCCGCGATCAGCCAGCCAGAAATCGTGATTGAAGCGGCGCTTGAGGTCCTTCGCTTCCTGTTCGAGTCGATCGGCGAAAGCTGGATCGTTCCACACCGTCCGCGCCAGCCGTGCCCCGCGCATCTTGGCGTCGTAGGCGTAGCCCTGAAGCTCGCAGGTCGCACGAGGGAAGCCCGGCAGCCGCCCATCGCTGTACGAGATCGAGTTCCAGGAATCCTTCCACGATTGATTCTCGATCCCCGTCTGTTCGTTGCGGCGCTTGTACGAGATGTAGCCATTTCCCATCAGGTCCGCGAAGTCGTCGATCCAGGCGAGCGCGGCGCGAGCCTCGTACTCCAGGTCGCGGACGAGCTTTCGGTCACCGGTCCAGCGCTCGTACTCGTCGAGGAGGACGACGTAGAGGGGTGTGGCGTCGACCGACCCGTAGTAAGGCGAATGAGGCCTTTCCTCGAATGCGGCCATCTCGCCGTAGCGCATCTCGTGAAGGATCCGGCCGGGATCCTCGTCACGGAAATCGTCGCGCCGGCTGCCCTGCCAGTCACCGAGGACCCGCAATGTCGTTGCCGCGAGCTCCGGCGTGAAGGGCAGGGTCTGGAGGCTGGTCAGGATACTGTCGCGCCCGAACATCGTCATGAACCAGGGCAGCCCGGCGGCCGGCAGGCTCTTGCCGCCGGCGACGGGAGGTGAGAACCGGAGTGCGGCGAGGTCGACCAGGCTGCGGTGGTACGTGCCCATCAAGGGGACGAGATCGCACTCGAGGCGGGGTGCGTCGGCGATCCATCGCTCGAGGCTTTGCCCCATGTTCGGTCGCGCTCGCTTCTGACCGCGGTCGTACTTCGGGCGCACGTACGTGCCGCCGGCCCCCGCCCTGGAAGTCACGACATCGAGATCCGTGGTCCAGCTGCCGTGCGGATCGATCCTCACGGCGAAGGTCAGCCCGCTGTCATCGATGGTCGCCTGTGCCGAGGACGAGATCACCGTCTCCCGCACGAATGTCTCGCGTGTGTAGCGGAGGTGCAGCCGGCCGTCATCGACGCGGGAGTCGTAGCCGCCGACCTTCTTGAGCGCGTCCTTCACCTCGAACAGGTCGGCGAAGTCGCTAGCCGCATCGATCCGGACAGAGAGCTCGACCGGCTCATCCTGGTGGTTGAGGATCGTCAGCTCCTCGTGGAACCCGTTGCCGACCGCGCGCTCTCGGATGACCGACAGCTTGGCGTCGATGTAGACCGTGCCCGTCCCGGGGACGAGGAAGAACCTCGACTCGAAGTACTGAAGGTCGTCGATCGAGAGCGAGTTCAGCTTTTGGCCATCGATGGTCAGGACCCACTTCGACAGGAAGCGCGTGTCGAAGGAGAAGAGCCCGGTCGGCTCGGTCGGCGAGGATTCGACGTCCCCGCGCTCGTCGCAGACGACGAACGTGTTCCCGTCGAGGATCCTGACCGTCTGGTGTGCCACGTCAGCCCCTTCGCTTCCCGACGGTGCGAGCGGACGCCGTCATCTCTCGTCCCGTGGGCGCCGGGAACAGGCGCTGGAACAGGATCAGGAACACCGGATCACCGTCGATCACGACCTTGCCGCGCAGGATCGCGGCCATCGCGTTCGCCCGTCCGCTCACAAGGTCGTCGAAGAGGCTCGCGTCCGTTCGGACGCTGCAATCGGCCGGCCCGCCCGCATGCGCGACGGCGACGACACCACGGCGGACGTCGACCCGCCACTGCTGCGCGTGTTCAGGGTCATCGAGATCGAACCGGATGCTGCCGGTCGCTCGTGCCAGCCGCGGCTCGCGGCCGCGCTCGGCCAGCCCTTCGAAGAAATCGGCGATTGGATCGGCCACGGTATCCCCCGATCGCTGCGGCCGTCAGTCGCGCCAGCCTTACCTCGGTGAGGTTACAGCCGATGAGAAGAAGTCGATCTCCGCCGATGGTTCTGTCATGGATGCCGCCTCGGCTCGAAGTGGCTCCTCGATATCAGGGCGGATAGCCTCGATGAGGCTGTGACGTCAGCCGAGGACCATCCCTTCGGCGGCGGTCGACGGCGCCGGATCGGGCAATCGCATCATCCGGAAGCCGTTGGCGAGCCCGAGCAATCCGGCGATGAGTGGGACGAGCAAGGCGGCCTGGAGCGCGAGCGGTCGTGCGTCCGTATTGATCCGGATGATCTCGGCGGAGACCGCCGGAGGCTCGTTCACGAGGAGTGCTTCGAGCTGGGTGTTCGACATCAGCTGGGCGTCGTCTTCGAGGACCGTCGACACCGTTTCCTTCTGGTCCGGCGGGATGACGCTGCTGGCCTCGACCATGGCGGTGAACGTGAAGGCCAGTGTCGCGAGCATGATCCCGCCGGCGAAGGCGAGCCCGAACGACAGCCCGAACGATCCACCGGCCGAGTTCACGCCGGCCGCCTCGCTGATGCGCTCCTCGTCGATGGGAGACAGCGTGTAGTTGTTGAGCTGCGAGACGAGGAGGCCGAGGCCGCAACCGGCGACGAGCAGCGGCAGCGCCAGCCACAGCCCCGAGTCCGCGCGTGGCACGACCAGGATCAGCGCCGCGACCCCGATGGAGAGCAGGGTGAAACCCGCCCGGATGATGGAGCTCGGGCGACGGGTTCCGGCTCGGCGGCCGGCGAGGAGGGCGATGGCGAACATGCTCAGCGACAGCGGGGCGAGCGACAGGCCGGACTCGAGGGCGTTGTACTCGAGCACCATCTGCAGGAAGATCGGCAGGGCGATCATCATCCCGCCGAGCGAGATCTGCTGGAGCGTCTGCCCGGAGATCCCGATCCGGAACATCTTGGCGCGGAAGAGGTCGGGATCGAGCAGCGTCGGCTTCCCCTCGCGCTTGCGCTTGACGAGCCACCAGGCAAGGGCCGCGAGCGCGGCGGCTCCGGCGGCGATGAAGACGCCGACGGCTTCGCCACCTTCCTGCCAGACGAGGATGCCCAGGACCACGCCGCCCATCCCGATGACCGAGAACACCGATCCGACGATGTCGATCGTCCGCGGCCCGAGGTACGGAACGTCCTTGACGAGGCCGATCTGGACGAGGACGACGGCGATGATGACGACCTCGAGAAGGAAGCCGACCCGCCACGACAGGAATGTCGTGATGAAGCCGCCCACGAGGGGTCCGACCGCAGCTGCGATCGCAGCCGACGCACCGACCAGCGCGTAGACGCGCTTCTGGGCAGCGCCCTCGAAGTTGCCGTGGATGAGCGACTGCATCGCCGGCAGGTAGAGCGCGGCCCCGAGCCCGCCGACGAACGCCCAGAAGACGAGGATCGCCGCCAGACCCTGGGCGAACACCATCGCCACGGCGCCCGACGCGTAGAGAACCAGGCCCGTGATGTACGCCCGCTTGCGGCCGAACAGGTCGCCGAGCTTGCTGCCGATGAGGATGAACGCGGCGGATACCAACGCCTCCAACGCCACCGCCGCCTGCACCCCGCTCGCCGTCGT
>JBJMMQ010000056.1:0-35971 GCA_045804705.1 Chloroflexota bacterium | reverse complement strand
CATCGGGTGGATGCGGATGCGGAGTTGCTCGACGGAGCGTTGCCAGTAGGCGAGTAGGCCGACCAGAGTCACGAGGAACAGGGTCCCTGCGACGATCCACGAGGCGACCAGGGAGAAGGCGGCGAGCGCCAGACCGCCGATGACACCGGCGATCGCAGCGCACATGACGGCGACGATGCCCTGCGTCTGGACGAGGGCGAAGACGAGCCGATATCGCGGCGCGTGGAACCGGATCCCCGTTCCCTGGCTGCGATAGACCCCGAGCTCATCGTCATGGACCGACAGCACGAAATAGGCCTTCGTGCCCGGGACCGTCTCAGCCATGAAGTGCCGGATCCGGTTCATCCCGGTGATGTAAACGAGTGACTCCCGCTGAAGCTCGACCGTCCGCGCGAACGTGGCTAGGCCAAGGAAGAGTGCGAGCGGCAGGCCGACGAGCGCGAAGACGGTGAACGTCGGCCCGAAGCCTCCGCCGGCCTGAGCCGCGAAACCAAGTCCGACACCGATGGCCGAGAGCACGCCGAGGAACAGGCTCGTCCGAACGAGAGAGGCAGACCACACGGCACCGAGCATCGCGGCGAGCAGGGCGTACTCGGCGGCGAGGACGGCGCGAACCGCGGCTGGATCGTCCGAGTCGCCGGCGTCCTCGATGCGCATGTCGGACATAGTGGGCGACAGCACGGAACGGATGGCCGGTCGAGCCAGACGTTTGCATATCAATCGCGTGGTCCACGACGACGCGCATTCGACCGACTGGTACCTATTCCGTGGGGTCCAAGTACGACTTTCCCAGGACCCGTGGCGGTCCGGGTGCCAGATGATGATTCCGGTGCGGTGAGCGAGGACTCGAGAGTCCTGTCGGGGCCACTGGATCGTTGTCAGGAGGGACGGCAGGGCAGCGGCGATCGAGGTGAGCTCCATCTTCGCCAGAGCACTGCAGCCGGCTGAACCGGCGCAATCGGATCTGTCCCCCATCCGAATATCGGTCGTACGCAGGAAGTGCCCCCTGATGGACGTCCAACCCTTCGCGGTCAGCTTCGGTATACCCGGCGAGCGAAAGGCTCGAACGTTGCCCCATGCGGCATCGCGAGCCGCACCAACCGATTCCGGCGGCGGAGGCGACGCGACGATCGCCGACCGACGCCCGATGCTCTTCGCCTACACAGCGGCGTCGATCATCGCCGGTCTCACGGCGCTGGCATGGACGACGCTGCGCATCCCGATCAGCCCGACGATCGACCCACGGATGGACGGTTCGGCACTCGCCGGACCCTCAGGCGGGCTGCTGCTCTGGATCTGCTTCGGCATGATCGGATCCCTCCGCGTCCTTCCCGCGCCCGGTGGGCATGCCGTCTGGACATTCCACTTCCCGTTCGTGGCGGCTGCCATGGTGCTCGGCGGCCCAACGGCGGGTGCGTGGGTCGCGTTCGTCTCGACGATCGAGCGGCGGGAGCTCGAGAGTGTTCCCTGGTACGGCACGCTCGCGAACCACTCCGTCTGGGCGCTGGCCGCCGTTATCGGGGGCCTGACGGTCGAGACAGTCAGCGGAGTCATGCAGTTGACGCCGATGTCGATCGGCGTCGCCAACCTGATCGCGGTCACCTGTGGGACCCTCGCCCTCGCCGCGGTCATCACGCTCTCGACGACCGGCACCGTGATGCTCCGTGAGGGCCTGTCGAGCGGGAGCACCGTCGAGATCATCCTTGGGTCCGTCGGCCGGCTGACGGTGGCAGAGATCGTCCTCGCCTGGGTCTTCACGATCGCGTACACCGCGGTCGGATGGTGGTCGCCGCTCGCTCTCGCCCTCACAGCTCTCGTCCTCTGGCCGGTGGACGTCGAAGGGCCCGATCCGCTGACCAATCTCCCCCGACTCCAGCGGTTCGAGCGGTTCCTTCAGCGCGCGATCGGCCGGACCCGCAGTGGGATCGCGCGGGGTGGTGTGCTCGTCGCGATCGACCTCGACGGTTTCGGACAGATCAACAAGGATGACGAAAAGGGCTACGCGGTCGGCGACGAGGTTCTTGCCGAGATCGGCCGCCGCCTGAGGAGTCAGACTCGAACGGGCGACGCAGTGGCGCGGCCAGGCGGCGACGAGTTCGGTGGGTTCTTCGCCGGCACGTTCGACGAGGAGTCGGCAGTCGGACTCGGCGAGCGACTGCTGAAGGAGATCCGGCGGCCCGTCGTCACGTCTGTCGGCGTCGTCGAGGTCGGCGCATCCATCGGCCTCGTCATCGTTGCGCCGGGCCCGCGCCTGCCAAGCAATGAAGTGCTGATGAAGCAGGCTGACTCGACGATGCAGAAGGTGAAACGCGCGGGAGGCGGAGTCCGCCTCTACGAACCGGACGACGACGAAGGATCGAGCTGAGGAACACGAGACGGACGGCGAGGTCGCCGGAAGACGGCTGATAGACTTCGAGGAACGCCGGTGCCTCGGGCGGGAGTAGCTCAGTTGGCAGAGCGGCAGCCTTCCAAGCTGCATGTCGCGAGTTCGAACCTCGTCTCCCGCTCCAACTTCGCTGTCAAGCGTCCCGGGTCGCCAGCAGGGGGCGGTCGTCGGGATCGCAGCCGATCGCCTGGCAGATGTGCGGGTCGCGGCCGCACCTCGAGCACGAAACGATGTGGTCCGACATGATCGCGTCGAGGCGAGCCATGATCGCTGGATCGTCTTCAGTCGTTGGGACGTCCACCCCGTCCGGGCGCGTCACGAACGGCAGAGCGATGCCGATGCCCCTGATCCCGACACGTGTCGACGTGCTTCCCATGGTCAAGTTGTCGCGAAGGCGCATGACAGTCTCTCCGGCTCCGTGCAGTGGATGGTCAACCGACCACGCTGCAACGATGGCGCAGCCGCCTTCGAGACACATCGGTGACATGGGGTAGTCCGGTGGAGTGTTGATTGCCGGAACCGTGCAAGGCCGCGATCCGGCGGGATGTGCACCCGAGGACCGCTGGTGCACGTTCTACCCGTCTCCGGTCACATCCGGGCGAGCAACTCCGCCTTCTTCGCATCGAACTCATCCGGGGTGATGGCACCGCGGTCGCGAAGGTCCGCCAGGCTCGAGATGGCGGTAGCTGCTTCGGCCGACGTCATCGGAGGTCGGCCCGAGGGCGGCGTGACGGCCGCCCTCGCCGGCGACGCGCCCTGCTCGGCGACCTTCTGGTTCATGACCGCGTTCCGGAAGTCGATCGGCTTGGTGATGCACAGGAACGTGTCCTGGCCCGCGCCCCCCGACTGCGTCAGCAGCACGACGTCTCCGTAGTCGAGCTTGCTGCCGAGCAAGCCCACGTTCGACTTCACGTCCGACAGCCCCGACAGCAACGTCGTCGAGCTCCGGCGCGAGACGAGACCTTCCTCGCGCAGCACCCGCATGTTCGAGACGGCGAACTCGGCGGTGCGCCACGCGACGACGTTGTAGACGATCCAGCCGAGCCCGACGAAGAAGAGACCGAGGGCGACGAGATCGAGCAGGCCGCCGATCGTTCCGAAGAACCCGTCGCCGCTCGGCGAGATCCAGCGGATGAACCCCGCTCCGACGATCAGCAGGATGGCGGTCAGCGATGCGCGGACCGGTGCCATCCAGTGCTTCTTCGACTCGAACACGATGGTCTCGCCGGTCATCAGATCGTCCGCGACGGCCATTGCTCGTCCTCCCTCCAATGGACGGGCATCGTAGCGCGCGGTCGCCGCCCGGCAGTCGTCACCCGGCGCTCACGACTCTCATTTCGCGAACCTCGGCTATCGTCGCGCGGTGACGGATACATCCGACATGCCGCCGCCGACCGACGAGAGCGCCCACGGATCGTCTGATGTCGGTCGCCTCGTCGACGGCCGCTACCGCCTTTCCGAGGTCATCGGCACGGGCGGGATGGCCACTGTCCACCGGGCATTCGACACGAAGCTCGAGCGGTTCGTGGCGGTGAAGCTGCTCCGTCGCGAAGCCACGGTGGACCCGGACATCGCGATGCGTTTCCGGAGAGAGGCACTCGCCGCGACCGTCCTCCGCCATCCGAACATCATCGCCTGCCTCGAGACTGGGACCGACAACGGCCAGCCGTTCCTCGTCATGGAGCTCATCGAAGGCGAGGACCTCGCCGGCCGGTTGCGGCGGGTCGGCCGTCTGGCGCCCGGGGACGCCGCACGGATCGGCCTGGACGTGGCGAGGGCGCTTGGCGTCGCACACATCCGAGGCATCGTCCATCGGGACGTGAAGCCGGGGAACATCGTCCTGGCGCGGGACGGCCGGGCGATGGTCACCGACTTCGGCATCGCGAGGCTTGCCGCGGACGCCGAGGGCGCGGTGCCCGGGACGACTCTCGGTTCGGTCCACTACTTCAGCCCGGAGCAGGCGACCGGTGCGACGACGACGCCGGCTTCGGACGTCTACAGCCTGGGTCTCGTCCTGTACGAGTCGCTGACGGGCCAGCGGGCGTGGAGCGGCGACACGACGGCGGCCCTCGCGGCGGCACGGATCGGGAACCGCGCGCCGTCGGTCCAGACGGTGCGACCGAGTGTGCCCGCCGCCCTGGATGCAGTCGTCGTCCGCGCCCTCGATCCTGACCCCAGCGAGCGGTTCGACAACGGCAACGCCATGGCAGCGGCGCTCGAGCCGCTTGTCGCGAGTGTCGACCCGGGGACCACGACGGCGTCCTTCGACAGCGCTCCTCTCGCTGCCGCCGTCGGACCATCGGTCGCGCCTGCCCCTGCGCCAGCTGCGCCACCGTTGCAACCAGGTTCCGGTCCCGGAACGACGGTCGTCGCGCCAAGCACCAGCGATTCCCGGAACGGCGGAGGTTCGCGACGCGCCTCGCCGGCCATCGCGGGGCCGTTGGTCGTCCTCCTGGTCGTGGCGACGATCGTCGTCGGTGGGCTGTTCATCGCGGCCCTTCCGGGGCCGACGGGCTCCGGCGGCCTCGCTGCCGCCAGCGCGACGCCCCGCGCGAATCGATCGCCGTCGCCAAGGCCGACCGCGCGCCCGACGCTCACCCCCACGCCTGTCCCGACACCGGTGCCCGCGAAGGCCACGCCAAAGCCTCAACCGACCCCGAAACCTGCAGCAGGGAAGGTGCCCGACCTGTGCGAGCCGTTCTTCGGGCTCGCGTGCGGGCTCGACAAGGGGACCTACGCACCTGCTTCCTTCACGCCCCGGATCCAATTCAAGCTCGGTGACGGCTGGGCGGCGGCGGCGAACGGTCCGGATCTTGTCAGCCTCACCCGCGACAGCGGCGTTCTGACCTTCGCCGGCTCGATCACGTCGGTCTTCCCGCGCGGCGAGGCACGTCCGGCGCCCAAGACAGCTCGGGCGCTGGTCGAGACGTTCATCGGGACCGATGGAGTCGCGGCGGGCAAGCCGAAGAACCAGAAGATCGGCAATCGGACAGGGCGGGTGATCGATCTCACGCCGACCGGTCGGGAGCGCGTCTCGCTGTTCGGGACCACGGGTCAGACCTTCTATCTCGAGCCGTTCGGGACGACCCGGATCACTGTCGTCGACGCCCCGGACGGGATCCTGATCATCGGCATCGAACCGACGGCGGACACCACGATCGAGGCGATCCTTCCGACTGCTTCGGCCGTCATCAAGACCCTCCGGTTCCGGTGATCGGCTGGCGCGCGACCCGGTGCGTCGCGCTCGGCTGGTAACGGACCCTCACCCGCGGGTTACCCTTGCCCACCGATGAGCCTCATCTCCCTCCATGACCTGACACGACGGTATCCGCGCGGCGTGACAGCGCTCGATGGCCTGACGCTCGACCTCGAGCCGGGCATCATCGGGCTGGTCGGCGCGAACGGAGCGGGCAAGAGCACGCTCATCAAGATCCTGCTCGGCTTGCTTCCGCCGACTTCGGGCGAAGCGACCGTCATGGACCTCGACGTCCAGACCGAGGGCACGACGATCCGCCAGTTCGTCGGTTACATGCCGGAGTACGACTGCCTCCCGCCCGACTCATCGGCCACGGACTTCGTGACCCATATGGCCCGGATGTCGGGGCTACCGAGCACCGCTGCGCGCGAACGCACCGCCGAGGTGCTGCGCCACGTCGGCCTGTACGAGGAGCGCTATCGGCCGATCGGCGGCTATTCCACCGGGATGAAGCAACGAGTCAAGCTCGCGCAGGCGCTCGTCCACGACCCACGGCTCCTGCTGCTCGACGAGCCGACCAACGGCCTCGATCCGGCCGGTCGCGACGAGATGCTCGCGCTCGTGCGGCGGACCGGGACCGAATTCGGGATCGCGGTCGTCGTTGCGAGCCATCTGCTCGGTGAGATCGAGCGGGTCTGCGACTTCCTCGTCGCGATCGACGCCGGACACCTGCTGCGGGCGGCGCCGCTCGGTTCGTTCACGGAACGGACGGGCGTGCTGGCGGTCGAGGTCGAGGAAGGGGAGGCGGCGCTGGTCGCCGCGCTTGTCGCCCGCGGATTCCAGGCCGTCGCGGATGGCCGGACCGTGCTCCTGAACGTCACCGAGGATCGTCAGTACGACGTGGTCCGCGATGCTGTTGCCGATCTCGGGTTGCCGCTCGTCCGGATGGAGCAGCGACGCCAGAGCCTCGAGGACCTCTTCCGCGATGCCGTGCCAGAGGCGGCCGCGCTGCCACCGGTCACGCCCGAGGCATCGGCCGCCTCCGTCGACCGAGGAGGGCCGGGATGACCGCGAGCAGCCCGGGCGGGAGCATCTACGATCTCGGCTACCAGTCGTACACGGGCCCGCGGCTCGGTCGACGGAGCGCGGTACGAGCGCTGTTCAGTCAAACGGTCCAGTGGTGCTTCGGGATCGGCCGCGGTGGTCGCGCCAAGATCGCCCCGTTCGCGCTGGCTGGCATCGCGATCCTGCCGGCGGTGGTCGCGATCGGGTTCGCGGCGATCGCCGCCCAGGCGGGACCCGGCGGCGAGCAGATCGAGAACGCATCACCGATCCGGTATGAGAGCTACCACAACCTGATCAGCGTCCTCATCATGCTTTTCTGCGCGGCGCAGGCACCGGAGCTGTTCGGGCGCGACCAGCGGTACGGCGTGCTGCCGCTCTACTTCTCACGTGCCTTGACCCGCGTCGACTACTCGCTGGCCAAGGTCATCGGCCTGATGGTCGCGCTGTTCGCGGTCAACGTCGTTCCCTACCTGATCCTCTTCCTCGGCCGCGTGTTCGTCGCGCCCGATCCGGCCACGGGCCTTGCTGACGAGATCGCTGCCGTCCCGAGATTCCTGCTGCAATCGTTGTTCGTCGCGGGGCTCCTGGGCGGGATCGCGTCGCTCATCGCCGCATGGACGCCCCGCCGCGCATACGCGACCGCGGCGATCATCGCCGTCTTCATCATCCCGCCCGTCATCGTGGCGATCATCGCCGAACAGTCGGGCCAGGACCTCGCGCGTGCCCTCATCCTGTTGAGCCCCGCGGACATCCTCGATGGCACGAACGCGGCGCTCTTCGGATCCATCCCGGACAGCGCGGTCGTGGCGTCGGTCGATCTGCCCGATCAGGCGTTCATCGCCGTCGGCGTCATCGGGATCATCGCGACGGTCGGCCTGACCGTCCGGCGCTACCTTCGGATCGCCACGTGACCCACGAGACGGTTCCGCCATCCCCGACAGCGACCCCTGTCACGCCGCCCGCGACAACGACGACGGCCGCCCTCGAGGTCGACCACGTCTCGCGCTGGTACGGCAACGTCGTCGCCGTCAACGACATCTCGTTCGGACTCGGGGCGGGGGTGACCGGGCTTCTCGGGCCGAACGGCGCAGGCAAGTCGACGCTCCTTCACCTCATGGCGGGTCTCCTCGCGCCGTCGGCGGGCCGCGTCCTCGTCGAGGGCGAGAGCGCCTGGCGTCGGCCGGAGATGTATCGCCACGTCGGACTCGTTCCCGAGCGGGAGACCGTCCACGCGTTCCTCAGCGGCCGCGAGTTCGCCCGGCTTAACGCGCGCCTGCAGGCCGTCGCGGATCCTGATGCTGCAGCGGCTCGGGCCATCGCCACCGTGGACCTGACCGACGCCGCGGACCGGCCGATCGGCACCTACTCGAAGGGCATGCGGCAGCGGGCGAAGCTCGCCGGCGCGCTCGTCCACGATCCGAGGATCCTCCTGCTCGACGAGCCGTTCAACGGGATGGACCCGCGCCAGCGCCTCCACATGATGACCCTGCTGAGGTCGATGGCGGCAGAGGGTCGAACGATCCTGTTCTCGTCGCACATCCTCGAGGAGGTGGAGCGGCTCGCGGATTCGGTGCTCGTTCTCTACGCGGGGCGACTCGCCGCGGCGGGAGATTTCCGGTCGATCCGCCGCTTGATGACCGATCGACCGCACACCTTCACCGTCCGCTCTTCCGACGATCGAAGGCTCGCGGCCGCGCTCATGGCGGACCAGGCGGTCTTCGGCGCCGAGCTCGTCGCCGGCCACGTCGCCATCCAGACAGCCGATTACGGTGCGTTCACGAGAACGCTCCCGAGAGTGGCACGGGACGCCGCGGTCAGCCTGTTCGAGGTCCGACCGACCGACGACTCGCTCGAGAGCGTCTTCTCCTACCTGGTGCGCCGATGAGCGTCATGGCGCCGCTCGTCGAGGTCACCCTGCGGGGCATGCTCGGTCGGCGGCGGACCGTCCTGCTCGCGCTGCTCGCCGGTCTGCCCGTCCTCATCGCGGTCCTGGTCCGGCTCAGCGGCGGCCGTCCGGACGCGGACCGCGTCCTCGACAACCTCGTCGTCCGCACGGTCATGCCGCTCGTCGCACTCATCGTGGGGACCGCGGCGATCGGTTCCGAGATCGACGACGGCACCGCCGTCTACCTCCTGATCAAGCCCATCCCGCGGTGGCGTGTGGCGGCGTCCAAGATCCTCGTCGCTGCCGGCCTCACTGCCGTCATGGTCGTGCCGGCCGTCGTGCTGACCGGCCTTCTGCTCGGCAGCCGCGGCGGCGACACCGCGACGACGGTGGTCGCCTACGGTCTGGCGTGTCTCGTCGGTGGCAGCGCCTATGCGGCCGCGTTCGTCGCGCTCAGCCTGTTCACGACGCGGGCACTCCTGATCGGGCTGGTCTACGTGCTCATCTGGGAGGGCGTCTTCTCGGGCCTGCTCGAGGGCACCAAGTTCCTGTCGATCCGGCAGGCGACCCTCGGGCTGGCGGCGTCGCTCGGAGTCGACACCCCAGGCGACCCGCTTGCCGCCGGGGTGAGCGTCTTCGTGCTCGTCACCGTCCTCATCGGGGCGTTCGCACTCGCGAGCTGGCGTCTGTCGCGCTTCGAGATCCGGGGAGGGGACTGAGCGAGCGGGGCACGCTTGACCGTCTTCGCCGGGGTCGGTAGAGTTCCGTTGACAAGCGACCTTGAGTGGCGAACTCATGCACCCTTGCTGAATCGCCCCGGGCCTGACCATCGACGACTCCGGAGGCGACCACCAGTGACCGCGGCATCCTTCACCTTCCTCGCCCGCTGATGGACGTCGGTCCGTTCACGAGCGGCCTGCTGACGGGCCTCCGCGAGGGCGTCGAGGCGGCGCTCATCCTCGCCATCATCTGCGCGTATCTCGCCAAGACCGGCAACAAGCGTCACTTCCCGAAGATCTTCCTGGGCGCCGGCCTGGCCGTGGCTCTCAGCGCCATCCTTGGCATCGGGATCTACGTCACTGTCGGCAGCTTCGAGGAGCCGTACGAGCAGCTGTTCGAAGCGGCGACGCTCATCCTCGCCGCCACCGTCGTCACCTGGATGCTGTTCTGGATGCGGCGCCAGGCGCGTAGCGTCCGAGGGGAGCTCCACGCGGCGGTCGACCGTGCGCTCGATGATGGATCGGCGATCGCCCTCGCCTTCCTCGCCTTCGTCGCGGTCATCCGCGAGGGCGTCGAGACCTCGCTCTTCCTGGTCGGCCAGGCAGCGTCCGCGAGCGCCGAGGGGGGCGCGATCTGGGTCCTCATCGGCGCCGTCATCGGGCTGCTCATCGCGGCCGTTCTCGGGGTCGGCTTCTACCACGGCTCGCGCCGGCTGAACCTGGCGACGTTCTTCCGCTGGACGGGCGTGGCGCTCGTGTTCATCGCCGCAGGTCTGCTCAGCCACGCTGTCCATGAGCTGATCGAGATCGGCGTCATCACCGTCGGGACGCAGACGCTGTTCGACCTGTCGGCGGTCCTGCCCCACGACGAAGAGGGTGGCAGCATCGTCGGACAGTTCCTGGCTGCGCTTTTCGGCTACACCTCGACGCCGGAGGTGACGACGTTCGTCGTGTGGCTGACCTACGTGATCGTGGTGCTGACGCTCTTCCTGCGGCCCGTCAAGCCCGCGCCGTCAGCCGCCGCCCCGGCCACGACCGCCGCCGCCAAGGGCTGACCCGAGCTCAGAACGGGAGCACGCCGCCGAGGTCGGGCAGGACGCCGTCGAGGCCGAACAGGAAGATGGTCCCGACGAACAGGCTGAAGATGCCTGCGACCGCGCCGATCGCTACGTAGATCTGCTCGCGCGACTGGCTCGATACGAAGCCGACCGAGCTGATGAGCACGATCGCGAAGTTCGAGATGAGCAGGCCGAGGACGAACGCGAACAGCATCGGGACACCGAGCCCGGCACTGGATGCGCCACCGACCGCGGCGATCAGCAGGACCTGCGTGCCGGTCTCGGCGCCGATCCCATGGACCATCCCGACGCCGAACGACGTGCCCTTGCCGTACGAGCTCATCTCGAGCGGCTCGACATGCTCATGGCCGTGGAGCCGGGCCTGGACGAGGCGCCACCCGTGGCGCATGACGTCGAACACGAGCATCCACCGACTCCGGAGGCGGAAGCGTTCACCGGCGCTCGCGTAGCGGTAGACGGAGTAGAGGACCCACAGCCCGAGCGCGACAAGGGTGAAACCGACGATCCTGCCCATGATCGGATCGAGCCAGTCGGGGAGCAGCGCTCCGAACGCGATCGCCGCGAGCCCGAGGGCGATGACGACGACACCGTGGCCGAGGGCATAGAGCGTCCCGAGCCGGATCGCCTCGCCCTGGCCCGAGAGGATGCGCGAGCCACCGACGCTCGGCCGGGTCGCGATCGATGGTGAGGCGACCGCCGCGCCGGGACCGGCGTCGTGACTTCGGATCTCGGTATCGCCGCCGTGACGGTGATGCGGCCCGGGGACGGTGCCGTGCTGGCCGACATGGGCCGCCTCCGCCATCCCGGCAGCGGCGGTGGTGCTCGTGATGTCGGTGATCGCCGCGATGTGATCCCAGTCGATCCCGTGGCGAATCCCGAGCAAGAGACCGGTCAGGAGGATCCCCAGGTCGGCTGCAGGGGTCGCGGCGGTGACGGCTGCTGTGATGAAATCGAACATCTCGGGGTCCTTGTGCGCGGACGGGTAGCGTAGCCGACGGGTGGTGATATCGCAACGCGTTGCATCTGGGCGTCGTTGCGTCTGCTCATCTATGCTTTCGCACCATGACGCAGATCGGATCGCACGAATCGGCGATGTATGTCTCGTGGACCGATGTGCGAGACCTGCTCAGGGCCCGCGGTCTGCGCTGGACCCCCCAACGCAGGACGCTCATCGAGGTCCTCGCGACGACGGACGGCCACGTCACCGGTGCCGACCTCGTCGAGAGATGCCGGGCCCTCGATCCGACGACGACCCCCTCGACCGTCTACCGGACTCTCGACGTGCTCGAGGAACTCGGTCTGCTCAACCACAGCCACGGTGCCGATGGTCGGGAGGAGTTCCACGTCCGGCCGGTCGCCGCCCACGGCCACCTGCATTGCATCGACTGCGGGACGACCTGGGAGATCGGGACCGAGGAGGCCCGGTCCCTCGTCGAGACGGTCGAGCGGAATCGCGCCTTCGCAGTCGACCTCAGCCACCTGTCGATCGCCGGCCGGTGTGGCGACTGTCGCGCAGCGATCGCCGACTGAGCCTTCGATATGGAGCGTCCCGAGCCCATCACACCGGGTCCCGGCCAGGAATCCGTCTGGGACTACCCGCGACCGCCCCGCGTGGAAAGCGTTCCTGATCGGTTGCGCGTCGTCGTCGACGGGGAGGTGCTTGCCGACACCGCGGCTGGACTTCGTGTCCTCGAAACAGCCGGGGCGCCCGTCTACTACTTCCCACCCGCTGACGTTCGCGTCGAGCGGCTCGGACCGAGTCCGCACACGTCGGTGTGCGAGTGGAAGGGGGTCGCGGCGTACCACCGGTACGTCGGAGGCGATGGCCACATCGTTGACAACGTCGCCTGGTCCTACCCGGATCCGACCCCGGGATACGAAGCGATCAGCGGCTATCTCGCGTTCTACGCGAGCCGCGTCGACGAGGCATGGGTGGGCGACGAACGCGCGACGCCTCAGCCCGGCAGGTTCTATGGCGGCTGGGTGACCTCTCGGATCGTCGGGCCGATCAAGGGCGAGCCCGGCTCATTCGGCTGGTAGCCGCGGTCGCCGCCGACCTCAGTCGCCGGACGGCACACCCATGACGTTGAACCCGCCGTCGACGTAGAGCACCTCGCCGGTGACCGCGCTCGACAGATCCGACGCGAGGTAAAGCGCCGACCGCCCGACGTCCTCGGGCGTGATGTGAGCGCGCAGCGGGGCGATGTCCGCGAAACCGCGGTACATACCCTTGAAGCCTGCGATGCCAGCCGCGGCAAGCGTCCGGACAGGTCCGGCCGAGATCGCGTTGACGCGGACGCCGTCCGGCCCGAGATCGGCGGCGAGGTACCGGACTGACGCCTCGAGCGCCGCCTTGGCCACGCCCATCACGTTGTAGTTGGCGACGACCTTCTCGGCGCCGTAATAGGTGAGCGTGATGATCGACGACCCGCGTCGCAACAGAGGTCGGGCCTCGCGTGTGAGCGCCACGAGCGAATATGCCGAGATGTCGAGCGCCAGCGCGAAGCCATCGCGCGAGGTGTCGACGAACGAACCCTCGAGCTCCTCCCGCCGCGCGAATGCGAGCGCGTGGATCAGGATGTCGAGTGAGTCGTGGGTCTCGGCCCAGCGTGCGAAGACCGTCGCGATCTGCTCGTCGGAGCCGACGTCGCACGGCTCGATGAAGGTCGAACCGATCGATTCAGCGAGCGGGCGGACGCGTTTCTCGATGAGGCTCTCGACCGACGAGAAGCCGACTTCGGCGCCTTCGGCGTGGAGGGCCTCGGCGATGCCCCACGCGATCGAATGGTCGTTGGCGACGCCGAAGATGAGCGCCGTCTTGCCCTCGAGCAGTCCCATCCGATCCTCCAGCGTGCCCTCGCCCGGCAGCCTACCATCGGGCGATGACGACGGACGGTCTCCGGGACGCGTTGCGCGGTGTCCGCGGCCTCGTGCTCGACGCCGACGGCGTGCTCGTCCTCCAGTCCAGGGCGCTGCCGGGATCGGTCGACGCCGTGCGGTCGCTCGATGAGCGCGGGATCCCGTTCCGGGTCGTGACCAACTTCTCGCAGCTCCACCGCGACACCCTCGCCGGCTGGTTCGAGAAGGGCGGCATGGCACTCGCGCCCGACCGGATCATCACAGCCGCCTCGGCGACCGCCGAGTACGCGGCGACAGCTCACCCGAACCGCCCCCTGTTCGTCATCGCCGCGGCCGATGCGCGCCGCGAGTTCGACGGGCAGCAGCTTCTGAGCGCGGACGATGCCGAGGCTCTGCCGCCGCGCAGCGTGGCGGCCGTCGTCATCGGCGACGGCGGGGACGACCTCTCGTACCGCAACCTCGACATCGCCTTCCGGCTGGTCCAGGGCGGCGCCGAGCTCCTCGCGATGCACCGCAATCCGTGGTGGCTGACCGCGCGGGGCGTGACGCTCGACGCCGGCGCGTACGTCGTCGGCCTCGAGTACGCGAGCGGTCGACGGGCACGGACGCTCGGTAAGCCATCGCCCGACGTCTTCCGCCAGGCCGTCGACGGGCTGCGCGCCGACCTTGGCCAGCGTCTGCCGCGATCGGCCTTCGCGATGGTCGGTGACGACCCGAAGGCCGACGTCGCCGCCGCGCAGCGGGTCGGACTCCGCGGCGTCCTGGTGCTGTCCGGGAAGACCTCCGAGGATGACGTCGACCGCGTCGCCGCCAGCAGGACCCGGGGTCGCGGACCGGACGCGGTCGCCCCGACGCTGGCCGAGGTCGTCGCCGCGCTAGACTGACCGCAACGCTTCCGCGACCTTCGCGCCCGAGACGCCGCAACCCTGAGGACACGCCCGATGACGACCGATTCCAAGCCGCGCATCAAGATCACCTACGCGACCCTCGGCGCCGACAACGAGGACCTGCATACGCAGTTCGAGGAGGGCGTCGCCGAGATGCGCGCCAACCTCGGCGCCTACCACCGCAACTACGTGAACGGGGAGTGGCGGGACGGGGACGGGACGTTCGAGGTCCGGACGCCGATCGATCGCGACATCGTCCTCGGGACGTTCGCGCGGGGAACGGTCGCCGACGTCGATGAAGCGGTCGCCGCCGCTCGTGCGGCCCAGCCGGCATGGGCTGCCGTTCCGTGGCGCGAACGAGTCGAGATCATCACGCGGGCGGGCAACCTGATCAGTGAGCGGCTCATGGAGTACGCGCCGATCATGTCGATCGAGGTCGGCAAGAACCGGATCGAGTCGCTCGGCGAGGTCGAGGAGTGCGGCGACATGCTGCGCTACTACTCGAAGACGATGGTCGACAACGACGGCTACGACCACCCGATGGGCAACCTCGGCGACGCATCGGTCCACACGAGCTCCATCCTCCGACCGCACGGCGTCTTCGCCGTCATCAGCCCGTTCAACTTCCCGATGGCGCTCGCGTGCGGTCCGGCCGGTGCGGCGCTGCTCGGCGGGAACACTGTCGTCCTCAAGCCTTCGACGACCTCACCGCTGTCGGCGGTCAAGCTCATCGAGGCGTACGTCGATGCGGGCGTCCCGAAGGGCGCGATCAACCTCGTCATGGGCCCCGGCGAGACGGTCGGCCAGGCGCTGCAGGATCACCCGGGCATCGACGGGATCGTCTTCACCGGCTCGTACGAGGTCGGGATGCAGCTCTTCCGGACCTTCTCGAAGGCATGGCCACGCCCGTGCATCGTCGAGATGGGCGGCAAGAACCCGGCCATCGTCTCGCGCAAGGCCGACCTCGAGGAAGCCGCCGAAGGGATCATGCGGAGCGCCTTCGGGTTCGGCGGGCAGAAGTGCTCGGCGAATTCGCGCGTCTACGTCGAGCGACCCGTCCACGATCAGCTCGTGCAGCTGCTCGTCGAGAAGACGGAAAAGATCCAGATCGGCGACCCGCTCGTCCGCGCCAACTGGATGGGTCCGATCATCGACCAGCGGGCGGTCGACCGCCATCAGACGGCGGTCTCCGAGGCGCGTCGTGACGGGACGGTCTTCACTGGCGGCGAACGGCTCGGTGACGGTGACCTCGCGCGCGGCAACTACGTCGAGCCGACGGTCGTCGGTGGCCTCCCGACGTCGCATCGCCTGTTCCGCGACGAGCTGTTCGCGCCGCTGACCGCGGTCGCGGCGGTCGACTCGCTCGACGAGGCAGTGGCCCTCGCCAACGACAACGTGCTCGGGCTGACGGCCGGCGTCTACAGCGAAGATCAGACCGAGGTCCAGCGGTTCCTCGACACCATCCAGGCGGGCGTTCTCTACGTCAACCGACGTGCGGGCGCGACGACCGGTGCGTGGCCGGGCGTGCAGGCGTTCGGTGGCTGGAAGGGGAGCGGTTCGACCGGGAAGGCTGGGCTGTCGATGTACTACGTCAGCCAGTTCATGCGCGAGCAGAGCCGCACGATCGTCGACTGAGGCGCCATCGGGACTCGATCCGCTCGAGGACCCTCGACCGCCAACGTCACGTCACCGACGCACAACGCGACGGGGGTTGTTCGCCACTGGAAACCTGCGCTACATTGCCCCGGCTCGCTCACGAGCGGACCCGGCAAGGGTGGAGGAGGCATGATGCGGACCCAGCTAGTGCGCGGTTTCGTGCTCGCAGCCATGATCGCGCTGGTCGCGGCGTGCAGCAGCTCGGGCGGATCGAGCGCCCCATCCACTGCCCCGGCGACGGCCGGCACGAGTGCGGCGCCCACCTCGGCGGGTAGCGCGCCGAGCAGCGGCGGCACGATCAAGATCGGAGGCGGCTTCGCGCTGACCGGCGACGAATCCGCGCTCGACCTGCCCGCCGCCAATGGCGCGAAGCTGGCGGTCAAGGAGATCAACGCCGCCGGCGGCATCAACGGCAGCCAGATCGACTTCATCGTTCATGACAGCCAGTACAAGATGGACGTCACGGCGCAGACGGCCAAGCAGTTCGTCGAGCAGGACAAGGTTCCCTTGATGATCGGCTACACGGACACCGACTCCGTCCTTGCGTCCGGACCAACCTTCCAGAACGCAAAGATCCCGTTCATCACCGTCGGCGCGACATCCCCCAAGATCCCGAGCCAGGTCGGCGACATGATGTTCCTGGCCTGTTTCGGCGACAACGTCCAGGCGGCGGTCGGCGCCGAGTTCTCCTTCGACAAGTTCGGCAAGAATGCCTACTTCCTGTGGGACAAGGGTGTCGAGTACACGACCCTGCTCGGACAGTATTTCAAGTCGCGCTTCACGGAGCTTGGCGGGACGATCGCTCTCGAGGAGTCGTACGACGACAAGGCGACCGACTTCTCTGCGCAGATCGCCAAGATCAAGACGCTCAGCCCGGCGCCGGACTTCTATTACGTGGCGGCGATGCCTTATAACATCGGCCCGATCGTCAAGCAGTTCCGCGATGCCGGCCTCACTGCACCGATCGTCGGGGGCGACGGCTACGACACGCCGGACCTCGTCAAGGTCGCCGGTCCCACGACGAGCAAGGTCTACTTCACGACGCACGCCCTGATGGACGCGACGGCAGGCACGGACGGGATCAAGAAGTTCATCGCGGCCTACAAGGCGGAATACAGCAACGATCCCGAGAACGCGTTCGCGGCGCTCGGCTACGACACCGTCTACCTGCTGGCCGACGCGATCAAGCGCGCGGGCAGCACCGATTCGGCCGCCGTCAAGACCGCCATCGAGGCGACCAAGGATTTCCCAGGGATCACCGGCAAGATCACCTTCGCCGCGGGGAGCCACGTCCCCCAGAAGGGCGTGACCGTCATCGACGTCGAGAACGGCGCGCTCACCCTCGGCGGCGAGGTCGTCCCCGAGAAGGTTCCGGCTCCCTAGCCACGAAACCAGTGCCAACGCCGCCGGTCCGCGCCCTCGCTCGGACCGGCGGTTTGCCGTCCCCACGCACCTGCTACCGAGGCACGCCGAGATGACACCTGAGCAGATCGTCGCCAAGGCCGAGGAGAGCGGCGTCCAGCTGGTCCGCTTCCTGTACTGCGACAACGGCGGCGTGATCCGTGGCAAGAGCACGCATGTCGGCCAGCTGGCGCGCCGGATGCAGAGCGGGATCGGCCTGGTCAAGGGGATGCAGTCGTTCACGAGCCTCGACACACTCGCGCCCGATGCGACCTACGGACCGGTCGGCGAGATCCGACTGGTCCCGGACCCGGACACCTTCGTGGTCCTGCCGTATGCCCGGCGCAGCGGCCAGATGCTCGTCAACATGCTCGAGCTCGACCATTCGCCGTGGGCCCTCGACCCGCGCGCGTTCCTCCAGCGCATGGTTGCCAAGGCGGCCGAGGCGGGTCTCACATTCGATGCCGCCTTCGAGAACGAGTTCTACCTCGCACTCCGGACCGACGACGGGTATCGGCCGGTCGATCAGAGCCTGTGCTTCAGCGCCATCGGGATGGAATCGACCGAAGAGGTGATCCAGGACATCATCGCCGCCCTGACCGAACAGGGTCTGACCGTGGAGCTCTCGCACCCGGAACTCGGCTGGGGACAACAGGAGCTGTCGATCCGGCATGCCCCGGCCCTGTCTGCAGCCGACAACCAGATCACATACCGGCAGACGGTCCGGGCAGTCGCCGGCGAGCACGGGCTCATCGCCTCGCTCGCGCCCAAGCCCTTCGCGGACCAGGCCGGCAGTGGCGCCCACCTCCACTGGAGCATCTGGGACACGGACCACACGACGAACAAGCTGGCGGACGATGGAAGTGAAGACGGACTGAGCCCGATGGCCCGGAACGCGATCGCCGGCGTGCTGACCCACCTGCCCGGTCTGCTCGGGCTCACCACGCCGAGCGCCAATTCGTTCCGCCGCCTTCAACCCCACTATTGGAGCTCGGCCTACACGGCGTGGGGGATCGAGAACCGCGAGGCCGCCGTCCGTGTCCCGAGCAGGTACTGGGATGACGAGTCGGGCTCTGCGAATCTCGAGCTCAAGGCGAGCGACGCCAGCGCGAACCCGTACATCTCGCTCGGTGGCGTGATGGCTGCCGCGCTCGACGGGATCGAACGCGGCCTCGACCCGGGCCAGCCGGTCGACCAGGATCCCGGCAATCTGAGCGAAGCGGAGCGCGCCGATCGCGGCATCGGGCGGTTCCCGGAGACCGCTGCTGCTGCCCTCGACGCGCTCGAGGCTGATCCGGTCCTGATGGCCGCACTGGGCGAACCGTTGGCCCTCGAATACCTCAAGGTCCGACGCGCAGAAGCCGCCGCGTACTCCGAGCACGACGACGCCTGGGAGATCGAACAGCACTTCTTCAAGTACTGATCCCGGCGCTATCCGATGCCCCTTGACCTAACGTCGATACCGATCGTCGACAACCATTGCCACTCATTGCTGCGGGACCAGCCGTCCGATGACGAGGCGTTCCGGATCCACCTGACCGAGTCGTACTTTCCCGAGGTCGCCCGGGACGACGTCCCGCATTCGCTGTTCTACCACTGGACCATCCGGGAGCTGGCGGGGCTGCTCGAGTGCGACCCGACACCCGACGCCGTCCACGCGGCCCGTCGGGCGCGCGGGCTCGAGTGGCTCACGCGCGAGGTCGTCGAGCGCGGCAACTTCAAGACTTGGCTGATCGACACCGGCTATGGCGGCGAGACCACCTTCGGTCTCGACGAGCTGCGTGCCCTGGCCGGCTGCCGGATCGAGGAGATCCTTCGGTTGGAGCCGATGATCGAGCGCCTGATCCTCGAGTCGCGAGACTTCGATGGGTTCATCGATGCGTATCGGGCGAGCCTCGACGGGCTCCGCCAGCGCGGCATCGTCGGCCTCAAGTCGGTCATCGCCTACCGTTCTGGGCTGCAGCTCGTGGACGTCGACCACCGGACCGCCGCGGCAGCTTTCGCCGAGATCCACGAGCAGGGCCACCGAGAGGGCCGGATCCGGATCGAGTCGAAGCCGCTGCTCGATCACCTGATCGTGATCGCCGTCGAGGAATCGGCGCGGCAGGGTGTTCCGATCCAGTTCCACACGGGGCTCGGTGACCCCGATCTTGACCTGACCAAGGTGGATCCGGCCGCTCTTCGACTCATCTTCTCGGACCGCTTCCGGGCCGCGCCGATCGTTCTGCTCCATACCGGCTACCCATACGTCCGGTCGCTTGCCTACCTGGCCGCCATGTTCCCCAATGTCTACGCCGACATGGGAGAGGCGATCCTGTTCGCAGCCGGCGAGGCGACGGAGATCACCCGCGAGCTACTCGGCCTCGCCCCGGCCAGCAAGATCCTGTTCAGCACCGACGCCTCGCTCGTCCCGGAGCTGTACTGGGTCGGAGCGCGTCTCGGTCGGCGGGCGCTCGGTCAAGTCCTCGATGAACACATCACCGACGGCGCGATCGATGAACGGACCGCCCTCGATTGGGCGGAGCGGATCCTGTGGCGCAATTCTGAGCGCGTCTACGGGCTCTGATCGCCCTCCGGATTCGAGGCGCGGTTGCCCCCGGACCGTCGTCGCCACCAGCTGCGGTCGAATAATCGGTCGAGCGGAACCTCGCGTTGGCCGAGCAGGCCGGCAGGTCGCACGATGATGACCACGATGAAGATGACGGCAAGAACGATCGAGCTCAGCCCGTAGAGCAGGGTCACGTCTTCGACTCGTCTCAGCGCTTCGCCGAGCCCGACGATGAGGATCGCCCCGATGATCGAGCCGCTGATCGAGCCCATCCCGCCGATGACCAGCATCGTGATCACCCGGAAGGTGAGGTCGAAGTAGAAGACCGTCGGCGAGAACGACGTGATGAAATGGGCGTACAGCGATCCGGCCACGGCCGAGAAGAAGGCTCCGACGACGAAAGCCAACAGGCGGGGATCCATCACCCGGATCCCGACCGACTGGGCCGCGACGCGATCCTCGCGCTGGGCGAACATGTCGCGACCGTAGCTCGAGCGCTTGATCCGCCACACGACGTAGACCGTTCCGAGGGTCCAGACGGCCGTCCACCACAGGTTGCTGTACGGGGTGACGTTCGAGAATGTCCGCGACCCGCGCGTGAACGCGTCGGCGTTGAACAACACCACCCGGACGATGACGAGGAAGCCGAGCGTGGCCACGGCGACGAAATGCCCCGACAGGCGCATCAGCACCCGCCCGACGAGCCAGGCGACGACGCTGACAAGAGCTGCCGCGATCAACGTCGCGGCCAGGAACCCGACCGGGAGCGGTCCGACGACCTGATCGAGGTGGACGCCGGCGATCCAGGACGGCAGATCCGGGAGGTAGGCGGACTTTTCCTGCAGCGGCAAGGTCAGGATGGCCGAGGTGTAGGCGCCAAGGGCCATGAACCCGATCTGTCCGAGCGAGAAGACCCCGGTGAACCCGCTCGTCAGGTTGAGGCTGACGGTCAGGATGATGAACAGCCCAAGGTTGATGACGAGGCCTTGCCAGAACGCCTGGCCGCTCGCGTCCAGCACCGCAAGCGCGACCGACGACAAGAGGATGACAAGGAGTGGACCCGCTGCCCGGCGGGCCGTCATTCCAGGTCGCTTTCGTCGCGCCGGCCGAGGATGCCCTGCGGCCGAACCAGAAGGACGAGGATCAGGACGATGAACACGACCGCGTCGCGATAGCTCGCCAGCGAGCTCGGCAGCCACTGCTGGAGGAATCCGCGGACCTCAGGTGGCACGGAGCCGGCCGGGAGCAGGTCGCCGATCCCCGCGAGGGCTGTCACGAGGACCTCGAGGAAACCAAGCACGTAGCCGCCCAGGACCGCGCCGACGATACTGCCGAACCCGCCGATGACCGCGGCTATGAAGGCCTTGAGGACAGGCGTAAAGCCCATGTACGGGTTGATCTGGCCCGCCTGGACCGCATACAGGAACCCGGCCACCGCGGCTAGTCCGGCGCTGATCGCGAACGCGCTCGCGACGACCCGGTTGACCTTGATGCCCATCAGCCGGGCGGCGTCGAGGTCCTCGGCAGCCGCCCGCATCGAAAGCCCGAGGGTCGTCCTCGTCACGAACAGGGTGAGCAGGCCGAGCAGGACGACGCCAGCCAGGAAGCTCACCACGTTGACCTTGGCGACCGTGATCGAGCCGAGCACGATGACGCCACTGAGCTGCTCCGGGGCCGGAAACGCGATCAGGGTCGGCTTGCCCGCAAGCCTGGTGGTCAGCAGAGTGCCGTTCTGCAGGATCTGCCCGACAGCGAACGAGCTCAGCAGCATCGCTACCTCTGGTCCGCCGCGAAGCGGCCGGTAGGCGATCCGCTCCATGAGCAGGCCGACGATCACGGTCCCGACGACCATGATCACCAAAGCGGTTTCGAGGGGCAGCCCCGCGCCGATGCAGAAGACCGCCAGGTAGGCTGCGATCATCATCACGTCGCCGTGAGCGAAGTTGATCAGGCGAAGGATCCCGAAGACCATCGCCAGCCCGACGGCCATCAGTGCGTACAGGCTGCCCGCGCTCAGCGCGTTGACGATCTGCTGGATGACGTAGTCGTTCATGTCGTGACTGCACCGACGCCGAGATAGGACTGTTCGACCTTCGGATCCACCCGAAGTTGCTCGGCCGGGCCCTCAAGGGTGATCCGTCCGGTTTCCAGGACGTAGGCCCGATCGGCGACATCCAGCGCGTGGTGGACGTTCTGCTCGACCAGCAGGATCGTCCGGCCCTGGCGCTTGAGCTCGGCGATCGTCTCGAAGATCCGTTCGACCATGAGTGGCGCCAGACCGAGGGATGGCTCATCGAGAAGGAGCAGGCGCGGCCGGCTCATGAGCGCGCGGCCGATCGCCAGCATCTGCTGTTCGCCACCCGACAGCGTTCCGCCGGCCTGCTGCAACCGCTCCTTGAGCAACGGGAACAGCGCGAAGACCATGTCGAGGTCCGCGGCTACGGCCTTCTGGTCGCGTTGCGCGACGGCCCCGAGACGGAGGTTGTCGCTGACCGACAACCGGCCGAAGATCCGGCGTCCTTCCGGGCAATGCGAGATGCCGAGGGCCACGATCCGGTCGGTCGCCGCATGCGTGATGTCGGTCCCTTCGAACGAGATCGTCCCGTCCGACGGTCGGAGGAGGCCGGAGATCGTGCGCAGGACGGTCGACTTACCCGCCCCGTTGGAGCCGATCAACGCGACCAGCTCGCCGGTCGCGACCGTCAGCGAGACACCCTGCAATGCCCTGATGTTGCCGTAGCGGACGTGGAGGTCTGCGAGCTCAAGCATGTCGAGCCTGCCCGAGGTAGGCCGCGATCACGTCAGGGTTCGCCCGGACTGACGCTGGATCACCCTCAGCGATGAGGCGTCCGTAGTTGAGGACCTGGATCCGATCGCACAGGTTCATCACCAGTGGGATGTCGTGAGCGACAAGGACGATGGTGATCCCGAGCTCGTCACGCAGCCGCCGGATCAGGGCAAGGAGGGCCTGCGTCTCGATCGGGTTCATGCCCGCATTCGGCTCGTCCAGCAGCAGGACCCGGGGCTGGATCCCGACCGCGCGCGCGATCTCGAGCCGGCGCTGGTCGCCGTACGGCAGGTTCCGAGCAGCGCGGTCGCGCTGGTCGGCGAGTCCGAACATCTCGAGCAGCTCCAGCGCCCGATCGTCGAGTTCCCTCTCGGCCGCTCGGAAGGACGGGCTCGAGAGGAGCACGCCGAGTGTCGACGGCTTCGATCGGCGCTGGAGCGCGATCTTGACGTTGTCGAGCACGGACAGCTCGCCGAACAGCCTGATGTTCTGGAATGTGCGGCCGATGCCCAGCCGCGCGACGTTGAACGCGCGGGTGCCGGTGATGTCGCGGCCCTCGAAACTGATCGACCCGCTCGTCGGCCGCATGAAGCCCGACAACAGATGGAACAGCGTGGTCTTTCCGGCGCCGTTGGGACCGATGACCCCGTGGATCGTCAGCGGCGCCAGGCGGAGCTCGTAGTCGACCAGTGCGTGGAGACCCCGGAACGACTTGGACAGGCTGCGAGCTTCGAGCAACGGCGCCGTTTCTGCTTCGGGATCAGGTCGTCGGGCCTCCACGCTGGGAGGATACGTCGCGCTCTGCGCGGATTTCCGAGCGTTTTCCACGCGGGATCGGCCAACTCCGCGCTGGCGCCGTCCGGGCTCCGGCTATACTGCCGTCATATCCACTCTGCATACTCGTTATGCATCCGAATCCAAAAGTAGAGGTGTGTCTTGTCGTCGGGTTCGTCGCGGCTCGCCGGGGATCGACCGGTCCCGGACATCGTCACGGAGCTTCCCGGCCCCAAGGCGCAGGCCCATGTCGAATTCGACGAGACATGGACGTCGCCGAGCCTGCCCCGGGCGTACCCGATCGTCCCGGTCCGCGGCGACGGCCTGACGGTCGAGGACATCGACGGCAACCTGTTCCTCGACTTCGCTGCGGGCATCGCGGTCAATTCGACCGGTCACTCGCATCCGCAGGTCGTCGCGGCGATCAGGGAACAGGCCGGCGAGCTGATCCACTTCTCGGCTTCGGACTTCTACCTGCCGATCTATCCCGAGGTCTGCCGTGAGCTCGCGCGCATCTCGCCGATAACGGGCCGTGCACGCACGTACCTCGGTAACTCCGGGACCGAGGTGGTCGAGGCATCCATCAAACTGGCCCGCTACGCGACCCACAGGCCCTACATCGTCGCGTTCCTGGGGGCGTTCCACGGCCGGACGTACGGCTCGGTTTCGCTGACAGCCTCGAAGGCGAAGTACCACGCGGGTTTCGGACCGCTCCTGCCCGGGATCTTCCATGCGCCCTACGGCAAGGTCGAGGACCTGCGCTGGTTCGATGAGGTGCTGTTCGACAAGCTCGCACCCGCGAACGAGGTCGCGGCGATCATCGTCGAACCGATCCAGGGCGAGGGCGGATACATCGTCCCGGAGGATGGCTTCCTCCAGGGCCTTCGCGACATCTGCGACACCCACGGCATCCTCCTGATCGCCGACGAGATCCAGTCCGGCGCGGGGCGGACCGGCAAGATGTGGGCCGTCGACCATTGGGGCGTCGAGCCCGACATCCTGTTGACGGCCAAGGGCATCGCATCGGGGATGACGCTCGGCGCCATGGTCGCCAAAGCCGAGCTGCTCGAGGCATGGGGCCCCGGCGCGCATGGCTCGACCTACGGCGGGAACCCCGTCGCCTGCGCGGCGGCGCTCGCCACGATCGAACTGCTGGAGGGGGGCCTGATCGACAATGCGGCGGCTCGCGGGGAACAGGCCCTCGTCGCACTTGCGCCGCTCGTCGAGCAGTTCGACGGTCTGGTCCTCGACGTCCGCGGCAAGGGGCTGATGCTCGGCATCGAGTTCGACACGGCGAAGCACGCCGAGCAGGTCCAATGGGCCTGCTTCGAACGCGGCCTGCTCGTCCTCGAATGCGGCAAGACCAGCGTCCGGATGTCGCCGGCCCTGACCGTGTCGGAGGGCGAGATGGTGACGGCCCTGCGGATCTTCGGTGAAGCGGTGGCCGCCGTGGCAGGCAACGAACCGATGCCGGCGATGCATGAGGTCGAGGCCGCCGGCTGACTGCCGGACGCCGGATGATCCCGGGCGTGGGTGCTTCGAAGGTCGCGACCATGCGCGACGCCGTCGCCGACCTCGTGCGTGACGGCGACACCGTGGCGATCGAGGGTTTCACGCATCTGATCGGGTTCGCGGCAGGCCACGAGATCATCCGCCAGCGGCGGCGTGACCTGACCCTCGCCCGGCTCACGCCGGACGTCATCTACGACCAGATGATCGCGGCAGGTGTCGCGTCGAAGCTCGTCTTCTCCTGGCTCGGCAACCCGGGCGTCGGCGGTCTCGGCGCTATCCGACGACGGATCGAAGGGGATATCCCGAGCGAACCGCTCGCGGTCGAGGAGTACAGCCACTTCGGCATGGTCGGCCGCTATACCGCGGGCGCCATGAACCTCCCGTTCTTCCCGTTGCGCAGCTACTTCGAAACGGACCTGCCGGTCGCCAACCCGCTCATCCGGCCGATCGCCTCGCCCTACGGCGACGAGACGATCTATGCCGTGCCGCCTCTCAGGCCGGACGTCGCGATCGTCCACGCGCAGCGTGCCTCGGCCGGAGGCGACACCCAGGTCTGGGGGCTGCTGGGCTGCCAGAAGGAGGCCGCCTTCGCCGCAGACCGCGTCATCATCGTGGTCGAGGAGCTCGTCGACGAGGACGTCATCCGCGCCGATCCGAATCGGACGATCATCCCTGGGCTCATCGTCGATGCCGTCGTCGTCGAGCCGTGGGGCGCGCACCCGTCGTACGTCCAGGGCGCCTACGACCGCGACAACCGCTTCTACCTCGACTGGGACGCCATCACGCGTGACGAGGCCGCGACCCAGGCCTGGCTCCGCGAGTGGGTCTACGACCTCGACGGGCGAGAGGCCTACATGGCCAAGCTCGGCGACGAGCGGAAGGCCGCGCTGATCCCCGGTTCGGCGCCATCGGGCAGCGTGGACTACGGGTCGTACAGCTGATGTCGGCCACCGTCCGCTATCTCGTCGCCGACGTCGACCGAGCAGTCGCGTTCTACCTCGAACACCTCGGATTCGAGCTCGTCGAGCAGATGGGCGCTGCGTTCGCGCGGGTCCGCCACGGCGATCTGATCCTGTGGCTGAGCGGACCGGCCAGCTCGGCGGCCCGGCCGATGCCCGACGGTCGCCAGCCGGTGGCTGGCGGATGGAACCGATTCGTCATCGAGGTCGACGACCTCGCCGCCCGGGTCAAGGCGATGGGCGATGCCGGCGTCGCGTTCCGGAACGCGATCGTCACGGGGCCCGGCGGAAAGCAGATACTCGCTGAGGACCCCGACGGCAACGTCATCGAGCTGTTCGAGCCCCGTCGATGACCACGCGACCGCTGATGATCCTCGTCGCTGGACCGTATCGGTCGGGAACTGACGGCGATCCAGCGCGCATCGCGGCCAATGTCGCCGCCATGACCGAGGTCTCGCTCGCGTTGTTCCGGCGGGGACACCTTCCGGTGATGGGGGAGTGGTTCGCGCTGGCCCTGATCGAGGAAGCCCGGCGCCAGGGAGACGACGAGCACGCCGTCGACGAGGAGATCTTCCACCCGATCGCCGAGCGGATCCTCGCCCGCTGCGACGCGTGTCTCCGGATCGGTGGCCCATCGGCGGGCGCGGACCGCATGGTCGCTACCGCCCGGGCGCTCGGCAAGACCGTCTACCACGACCTCGCGGAGATCCCGTGACCGACGCCGCGACCTTCTCCAGGTCCGAGATGATGATCGTGGCGGCCGCCCGCGAGCTTGCAGGCCAGCACGTCTGTTTCGTCGGCGTCGGCCTGCCGAACATCGCCGTCAACCTCGCCAAGCGGACCGTCGCGCCCGACCTCGAGCTCGTGTACGAGGCGGGTGTCTTCGGCGCACGGCCCGCCAGGCTGCCGTTGTCGATCGGCGACCCGACCATCGTCACTGGCGCGACCGCGGTCGTCTCGATGCTCGAGCTGTTCGGCTACTACCTCCAGCGCGGCCTCATCGACGTCGGTTTCCTCGGTGCGGCACAGATCGACAGGTTCGGGAACATCAACACGACGGTGATCGGCCCGTATGACCATCCGACGACGCGGCTGCCCGGGTCGGGCGGTGCGTGCGAGATCGCGATCAACGCGCGACAGGTGTTCGTGATCATGCGCCAGAGCGCACGAAGCTTCGTCGAGAAGATCGATTTCAGGACGAGCCCCGGCAACCTCGGCGGCGCCGAGCAGGCCGAGCGGATCCGACGCGAGGGCGGCTGGCTGGGCCGCGGTCCGACGGTCGTCGTCACCGATCTCGGCATCTACCACTTCGACGACGCCGGCGAGATGCGTCTCGACTCGCTTCATCCCGGCGCGACCGTCGAAGCCGTGCGCCAGACGATCGGCTGGGAAGTGGCAGTTGCTGACGACCTCGCCGCGACGTCCGCTCCGACGGACGACGAGCTGCGGTTGATCCGCGAGGAGCTCGACCCGGGCGGGGTCTACACGAAGTAGCGGGCGCGCTCAGGACTTCGTGAAGTTGACCAGGAACTCGAGCGTGCCGGTGTCGGCGATCGAGACGATGAAGCCGCCGATGTTCGGCGCCGTGATCGAGTAGTCCGAGAGCGGGAAGGTGAGCGATCCCGCGACCGAGATCACGCCGTCGACCAGCCGGGCCTTGGCGGGGATCGAGACGGACTTCGTGACGCCGTGGAGGGTCAGATCCCCGGTCAGCGTCACGTCCGACGCGGTCCCAGCCAATGCCTCTGCGGGGACCTCGACCGGCGCGGTCAGCGTGAACGTCGCCGTCGGGAAGCTGTCCGTCTGGAGGCCTTCTCTGCGCAGGCGGTTGTCGCGCATCTGCTTGTCTGAGGCGATCGAGGTCGTGTCCACGGTGAGGGTCCCGGCGCTCAGGGTGGCCGAGTCGCCCGAACCCTCGACGGTGATCGAGCCGGAGATCTGGTTCGTCCGGCCGACGGCGTCACTCTCGGCCGGCAGGTTGGCCAGCTGCTCGCGGACGCGGTAGCCGGCCACGCTGTCGGATGCCACGGCCCAGGTGCCCGCGACAGCTGATGTCGTGCCCGGCGCTGCAGTCGCGTTCGGGTCCGTCGTGCTGGCACCGCCCGATGCCTGCGTCGTCGGGGACGCCGTGGGAAGGGTCAGCGCTGCGGCGCTGTCGCCGCGGAGGACCTGGTCATAGAGGATGAACCCACCGACGGCGACGGCGAGGACGGCGACGACGGCGATGGCGACGGCACGGGACTTTGGCATCTGGACGCTCCGAGTGGGCGGGACGACCCGTCCCGTCGACCCGAACCTTGCCATCGAACGCTGAGAGTCGCCTGAGAGCGGGATGAGAGATGAGGACGCGGTGGACGCCGGGCGTCCCCTCCGACATCCACCGTGACCCGATGATGGAGCGCGCCCGATCCTTCTCGGCAGGACCAGATGGGCCCTCCTTTCGGGCCGAACGGCCGGTCCGTCCGACCCTCCGCGCAATCACCGTTGACGTCGACACGGAGGTCGTTCGTCATGGCCATGAGCACAAGGATCGACGCTGCGCTGGCGTCGGGATGGTTCGGCGCCGGCCTGTCGGATGTCACCAGGACGCGCCTGTCTGCGCTTGCCGAGCTCACCACGATCGAGACGGGGTCGGTCGTCCTCAGCGAGGGTTCGCCTGTCGACTCGTTCGGCGTCGTGGTGGATGGCCGGCTGTCGATCCGCCTGTCTGTCCCCGGGCGCGGCACCGTCACGGTCCTGACGATCGAGCCAGGCGATTGCGTCGGCTGGTCGGCGCTCGTGGCGCCGCACCGCGCCACATCGACCGTGCTCGCGATCGAGCCCACGACCGTCGTTTCGTTCGACGGCGCAGCCCTTCGCGCGGCGCTCGATGCAGATCCGGAGCTCGCGGCGCAGATCCTGTGGCGCGTCCTCGACGCGGTCTCGCGACGGCTGACCGCGACACGGACCCAGCTCCTCGACCTGTTCGCGCAGACGGATCGCGAACCGTGGTGACACCCGTGGCCGAGATCGCGGCGCCCGCGACGGGATCGGGGGCGACCCGTTGGCTGCCGTTCGACGAGCTCGACCGCCTCCTGGACGCGTTGCGCGCGGACGGCCGGACGCTCATCGGGCCGGTGCTCCGGGACGAAGCGATCGTCCTCGACGAGATCCTGTCCGCGTCGGACCTGCCGTCGGGTCGGGGCATCGAGGCCGCGCCGGGGCGCTACCGAGTCACGCGCCGCGCCGATGGGAAACGATTCGATCATGCGGTCGGGCCGATGTCGCCGAAGCGCTTCCTGTTCCCGCCGCGCACTCCGATCCGAGTCGGGCGACGGACCCCGTCCGGGGTCCGTTTCTCGAACGCGGATCCGCATCCCGCGCCGCTCGCCCTGATCGGGGTGCGCGCGTGTGAACTCGCGGCGCTCGGCGTGCAGGACCGCGTGCTCCTCGACGGCCAGGCCATCGACACCGACTATCGCGCCCGTCGCGCGGCAACGTTCGTCGTCGCCGTCGAGTGCGCCACGCCGACGTCGACCTGCTTCTGCCCGTCGATGGGGACAGGCCCGGAGGTGACCTCGGGGTTCGACGTCGCCCTGACGGAGCTCGACGACGGCTACGTCGTTCGGACAGGGTCGGTTGCCGGCGCCGCACTCGTGGGAGCGCTGGATCTCGCGCTGGCCGACCGGTCTGCGCTCGATGCTGCAGCTGAGGTCGTGGCGGGTGCCCGACATGCGATGGGCGATCCGATCGACATGTCCGCCGCGAAGGATCTCGCGGCCGTGCCCGAGCATCCCGAGTGGGCAGCGGTCGCTGAGCGATGCCTCGGCTGCACGAACTGCACGCTCGTCTGCCCGACCTGCTTTTGCACGAGCGTCGTCCAACGATCCGACCTCGATGGCACCACCTCGACCGAGGAGCGCACCTGGGACTCCTGCTTCACCGACGGGTTCGCCAAGGTCGCCGGCGGGACCTTCCGGCCACACGGCAAGGACCGCTACCGCCAGTGGCTGACCCACAAGTTTTCGACCTGGTGGGACCAGTTCGGGTCGAGCGGCTGCGTCGGCTGCGGACGATGCATCGCCTGGTGCCCCGTCGGCATCGACATCCGCGACGAATTAGCCGTCATCGCGGGCGTCGGGCCAGTACCGATGCCACAACTGCTCAACGTCGCGGCCCCACCCTCGCCGCCCCTCGGGACGATCGCGCCGAGCCGGGAACCTGCTACCACCGCGTTGGGTGGCTTCGTCACGGTCCACGTCGATGGCACCACCCCCGAGACCGCCGACACCGTGACCTTGCATCTGAGGACGAGCGACCGCCGGCTGCTCGCAGGCCGTCCCGGTCAGTTCGTCATGGCAGCGCTGCCCGCGTTCTCCGACGCTCCGATCTCCGTCTCCAGGTTCCGCCCGGACGGGCTCGACCTCACGATCCGGGCTGCGGGGCCGGCGACGCGCGCTCTGACTCGGCTCGAGCGTGGCGAGACGCTTGGACTGCGTGGCCCGTTGGGTCGTGGCTGGCCCGTCGACAAGATGACCGGACGCGACGTCGTCATCGTGGCGGGTGGTATCGGTCTTGCCCCGCTCCGGCCCCTCATCGACGCATGCCTCGCCCGCCGCGAGGCGATCGGCACCGTCCGGCTGTTCCTCGGCGCCCGGTCGCCCAGCGACCGGCTGTTCGTCGACGAGATCGGCCGGCTTGCGGCGAGCGGCCACATCGAGGTCGAGGAGACCGTCGACCGCGCCGGACCGGATTGGCTCGGTCGGGTCGGCATCGTCACCCAGCTGTTCGACCGCGCGACGTGGGATGGCCGCAACGCGGTGGCCTTCATCTGCGGTCCGGAACGGATGATGCAGGCCAGCTCCGATGTTCTGTTCGGGCGCGGCATCGACGTCGACCGGACCTGGGTCACGCTCGAGCGGAACATGGCGTGCGGCGTCGGGCTGTGCGGGCACTGCCAGCTCGGCCGTTTCTTCGTCTGCAAGGACGGTCCGGTGTTCAGCCTTGCCGAGCTCGGGCCGGCGTTCACGACGGAGGGACTGTGATCTCCCCGTCGGCTCGCCGAGCCGCTCCACGCCGGCCGCGTGTCGGCGTCGTGAAATTCGCATCGTGCGACGGTTGCCAGCTGACGGTCCTCGATCTCGAGGACGACCTGCTCGCGATCGCCGAACGGTTCGATATCGTCGAATTCCCGGAGGCAACCTCGCGCCGCTCGTCCGGACCGTTCGATGTCCTCCTCGTCGAGGGCTCGATCAGTACGGGCGAGCAGCTCGAGGAACTGTTGCGGCTGCGCCGCGAGACGACGTCGCTCGTGACGATCGGTGCCTGTGCGACCGCCGGTGGGATCCAGGCGATTCGCAACTGGTCGGACCACGGGCCGTGGGCCGCGACGGTCTACCCACGACCTGAGCTCGTCGACTCGCTTGCGACCGCGACGCCGGTGGCCGATCACGTGGTCGTCGACGCGGAACTCCGCGGTTGTCCGATCGACCCCGGCCAGCTTCTCGAGCTGCTGACGGCTCTCGTCGTCGGCCGCCGTCCACAGCTCCCCGATGAATCGGTCTGCGCCGAATGCAAGCGGCGCGGCGCGACCTGTGTTGTCGTCGCGTCGGCCGTCACTTGTCTCGGACCGGTCACCCGCACGGGCTGCGGCGCGCTCTGTCCGGTGTTCGGTCGGGGCTGCTACGGCTGCTTCGGGCCACGCACCGACGCCAACGTGACCGGGCTCATCGCCGGCGCACCAGCGTTCGAGCAGGCCGACGTCGCGGCGCGGTTCTCCGGCTTCACGGCCTGGGCCGAGCCGTTCCGATCGATCGTCGATGCCCAGGGCGGACCGCCGGGCGCCACCCCGGCTCGGACGCCGGCCCCGACCGGTCACGCACCACAGGACAGGCCATGACGACGACAGCCACCCGGCGCCCGAAGACGACCACCTACGCGGTCGAAGGCCTCACCCGCGTCGAAGGCGAGGGTTCGCTCCGACTCGTCGTCCGCGATGGCGAGGTGGTCGAGGCGCGTCTCGGGATCTTCGAAGCGCCGCGCTACTTCGAGCGCCTCGTCCGTGGCCGGACCCCTGACGAGGTCCTCGACATCGTCGCGCGCATCTGCGGCATCTGCCCGGTCGCCTATCAGATGAGCGCCGTCCATGCGTTCGAGCGCGCGGCCGGCATCGAGGTCGACCCCGCCGTCCGCGCGCTTCGCCGCCTGCTCTACTGTGGGGAGTGGATCGAAAGCCACGCTCTCCACGTCTACTTCCTCCACGCGCCCGACTTCCTGGGATACGCGAGCGCGATCGAGCTCGCGCGCGACCACCGGGTCCTCGTCGAGCGCGCGCTCCGCCTCAAGAAGGCCGGCAACCACCTTGTCTCGCTGGTCGGTGGCCGACCCATCCACCCGGTCACCGTCCGCGTCGGCGGCTTCTACCACGTGCCGACGCGCTCGGAGATGACGGCCCTCCGCTCCGAGCTCACCTCGGCGCTCGACGTCGCACTCGAGACCGTGGCGGTCGTCGAGACGCTCGATCCGCCGGTCTTCGAGCGCGAGCCGCGACTCGTGTCGCTGCGCCATCCAAGCGACTACCCGATGAACGAGGGCCGGATCGTCTCCACGGACGGGCTCGACCTCGCGCCGAGCGACTGGGAGGACGCCTTCCGCGAGGACCAGGTCGGCTGGTCGAACGCGCTCCAGGCGCGGACCCACGCCGGCGAGGTCTACCTGCTCGGACCGTCGTCGCGGATCACCCTGGCCGGCGACCGGCTCCACCCGCTCGCGGCCGAGGCTCTGGGCAGGACCGGCCTCGCCGACGAGATCCGGCGAAACCCATTCCGGAGCATCGTCGCGCGGGCCATCGAGCTGGTCCACGCGACCGCCGAGGCCCTCGACATCATCGACGACTACCGGCCTCCGGAACGTCCGTCCATGCCATGGACCCCGGGCCCGGGCGTCGCAGCCTGGGCGACCGAGGCGCCTCGCGGACTCCTCTTCCACCGCTACGAGCTCGACGATGCAGGCAAGGTCGCGAGCGCCCGGATCGTCCCGCCGACGAGCCAGAACCAGGCGGCCATCGAGGCGGACCTGTCCGACTTCGCGCCGTCCGTCCTGGCACTGCCGCACGATGAGGCGACCCACCGATTCGAGCAGCTCATCCGAAGCTACGACCCGTGCATCTCGTGCGCGACGCACTTTCTCGACCTCCGAGTCGACATGCGCCCGTGAGCCCGGCACCGCGACGCGTCCTTCTCCTGGTCTGCGGCAACCCGGACCGCGGTGACGACGGCGCGCCACTCGAAGCCGTCGCGAGCCTGCTCCCCGGATTGCCGCCGCACCTCCTGGTCGGCCTCGACGTGCGCCGCTGCGAGCAGCTGGAGATCGAGGACCTGGTCGAGCTACCCGACGACTCCGCTTGCGTCATCGTCGACGCGGCGCTCGGCATCGCGCCGGGTTCGGTCGTGAGGATCCCGCTCACGGATGTCCCGGCTCGCGACGCCGCCACCGGACCTGTCGCTCGTTCCTCGCACGTGCTGCCGATCGGCCAACTCTTGGCCATCGCCGAGATCATGCGCGGCGCGCGGCTCGACGGGAGTCTCGTCGCCATCGGCGGCGGCGCTTTCGGTTTCGGCCCCGGCCTCGGCCGGCCGGTCCGGCACGGGTTGCCGGTGTTGCAGGCGGCCATCGAAGCCGCACTCATCGACGCCGCGCTGCCGTCGGCGGCGCTCAGTCCCGCCTAGGCAGGGCCGAACGGCCCGCCGCTTCGGTCGCCCTGTCCCTGCCCGGGAAAGCGCCATCACGCCACGCTCCAGACATGAACGAGCAGCCAGCGCCCCGCTATCCCGGCTTGCCATCGATCGTCGACGGCTCTGAAGCCATCGCCCACGTGGAGACCCGAATCTCGGAGGTCGCCTGCGTCTACCCGATCACGCCCTCGACGACGATGGCTGCGATCTTCCAGGCCGCCGTCGCGGCGGGGAAGGCGAACCTGTGGGGGACGCCACTCCGCTTCATCGAACCCGAGTCCGAGCATTCGTCGGCGTCGGCAGCCGAGGGCGCGGCCCTGGCTGGCGGACGGGTGACGAACTTCACGGCCGGGCAGGGACTGGTCCTCATGAAGGAGGTCCTGTACGTCATCAGCGGCAAGCGCCTGCCGATCGTCTTCCACGTCGGCGCCCGTGCTCTGACGAGCCAGGCGCTCAACATCCACGCCGGCCATGACGATGTCATGGCGGTCGCCGACACGGGGTGGGGGATCCTGTTCGCGCGCAACGCCCAGGAGGCGGCTGACCTCACGGCGATCGCCCGGCGCGTCGCCGAGGCGACGGACACCCCGTTCATGGTGGCGCAGGACGGTTTCCTGACGACCCACACCCTCGAGAACGTCCGGCTCCCGGAGGACGAGCTGCTCCGCGAGTTCGTCGGCGACCCCGCCGACCGGATCCGCGACCTGTTCGACCCGGCCGAGGCGCTGATGACCGGTGTCGTCCAGAACCAGGACAGCTACATGAAGGGCCGCATCGGCCAGCGCGCCTACACGGATCGGATCCCTGGCGAGCTTGGCGCGGCGATGGCCGACTGGACGGCACTGACCGGGCGACCGGCCGGTGTCATCGACGCGTATCGCTGCACCGACGCCTCCGAGATCGTCGTGGCGATGGGCACGATGGCCGACACCGCGATCGCGGTCGTCGACCACCTTCGCGCGCAGGGCCGTCCTGTCGGCTGTGTCGCGGTCACGAGCTTCCGGCCGTTCCCGGTCGCCGAGTTGGTGGCAGCTCTCCGGCGGGCGCGCACGGTCGGTGTCGTCGAGCGGACCGACGACCCGCTGGCAGCCGCCAACCCACTGACCCGGGAGGTCCGGTCATCGCTGTACGACGCTGCGGCCGAGGGCGTCATGGTCCCGCGTGTCCTGTCGTTCTCGGCAGGCCTCGGCTCGCGCGACATCACCGCGGGCGACCTGGTCGCGGTCTTCGACCGGCTGGCTACCCATGGCGATCTGCCGGAGCGGCACGCCGTCCTCGGCATCCGCCACCCGCTCGCGCTCGAGCGGATCCCGGTCGACCTTCGCCCCGCGGGCTCGTGGTCGCTCCGTGGCCACTCGATCGGCGGGTTCGGATCCGTGACCACCAACAAGCTCGTGGCGACTCTCGCGGGCGAGCTCTTCGACAAGGTCGTGCAGGCCTATCCGCGCTACGGCTCCGAGAAGAAGGGCCTCCCCACGACCTACTACCTCACCATCGCGGACGCGCCGATCCGGCTCCACGCGGAGCTCGACCAGGTCGACTTCGTGCCGCTCCACGACGTGTCGGCGTTCGCCCTCGGCAACCCGTTGGCCGGGCTCGTCGACGGCGGGACGATCTTCATCCAGTCGCCCTCCACCGACCCCGAAACGATCTGGCACTCGATCCCGGCACCAGTGCGGGCGGAGATCATCGCCCGTCGTATCCGGGTCACCGCTCTCGATACCGTGTCACTCGCGGCGGCCAACGCCCCGACCGTCGATCTCATGATCCGGATGCAAGGTGTCGCCCTCGTCGGCGTGTTCCTCCGGGTGTCCCCGTTCGCCGCGCGTGCCGGACTGGATCGCGACGCGCTCATGACGGCGGTCAGGGACCGGCTCGGCCGGTTCTTCGGGAAGCGCGGCGGAGCCGTCATCGACGCCAATCTGGCCGTCATCCAGGCAGCCTACGACGGCCTCATCGATGTGACCGCGTCGCTCGACGCGCCGCCGGTCGAGTCACTCGTCCCCAGTCTCGAACCGGAAGGAGTCATCCGATGACATCCGACGTCAGCCATTCCACGGTCGCGGACGTCATGGTCCTCGACGTGATCGTCGTCCGCGCCAACGCGCCACTCGAGCAGGCCGCCGAACTGATGGATCGCCACCACATCAGTGGCCTGCCCGTCGTCGACGCGGCGGGAACGCTGGTCGGGGTCGTGAGCCAGACCGACCTCGTCCGGGCGCGTTCGACCGAGTATCTCTGGGCCAACTGGCCGGGCCTTGCGGTCCGTCACCTGATGACGAGCCCACCGATCACCGTCCGTCGCTCGACGCCGCTGGCCGTCGCGGCGGCCCGGATGGAGCGCCATCACATCCATCGCCTGGTCGTCGTGGCCGACGACGACGAGACGCTACCGATCGGGATCCTGTCCACGACCGACCTAGTCCACGACATCGCACGCGCCGCCCGTGAGGCTCACGCCGCGCAGGCGACAGAGCCGGGAGCGTCCCATGCCCGATAGCGCACCACTCCTCAAGGACCAGGGCGAGCCCAAGGAGCTCCACGA
>JBJMMQ010000055.1:0-8563 GCA_045804705.1 Chloroflexota bacterium | reverse complement strand
TCGTCGATCGACCCCAGGACGCAGAACCGGTCCGTCACGTCGTCCCCGACGAACGCCGCGTTCGACGACCCGACCTCGGCGTGATGCTGGTAGTCGTAGCCGGATCGATCCTGGATGTAGCCGGTCAGCGATTCGGGAAGCTGCTCGCGCGGGTACTTGTTGACGAGATCGACGACATGGTTCGAGACGAGTGCGGGGAACCAGCGCGTCCGCTCGCGGCAGAGCTCGAGATCGCCGACGTGGGCTGGGGCCGCCGCCTGGATCCTGATCGTCGAGGGATCGCGGCCTGCGGCGGTCGCCGCGTCGCGCACCTGCGTCACGAACCAACGAATGAGGTCTGGGTCGGCGAGCTGGAGGATGAGCCCGTCCGCCACGCGGCCCGTCATCGCCAGCGCCATCGGACCGTAGCCCGCGACCCAGACGGGAAGCGTCCAGCCGCCCGTCCACGGGAAGCGCAGCTCCGTGCCCTCGTACTCGATGGCCTCGCCCGCGACGAGGGCCCGGATGACGCGGATGGCCTCTTCGGTGCCGGCCATGGTGATCGGTGGCTTGCCGAGGACGCGGCGAGCGGAATCGCCGCGACCGATACCGAGGTCCATCCGACCACCCGACAGCTCGTCGAGCGTCGCGAGCGCGGACGCGGTCACGGTCGGCTCGCGGGTCCCGGGATTGGTGACGCAGGTGCCGAGGCGCATCCGTTCGGTAACGCCGGTCATGAGCGTCAGAAGGGGATAGGGGTCACGCCACAGGACATGGCTGTCGAACAGCCAGCCGTAGTCGAAGCCCGCCGCCTCGGCCTGGCGGGTCAGCGCGAGCGTTCGCTCGGGTGTGTGCTCGGGCTTGAGCGTGAAGCCGAACTGCATGTCCGCCGCCTTCCCGCTGAGGGACGAAGCGGCTCGGCTGTCCTCCTCCAGACAGCCGAGCCGGAGGGATGGTAGCGCGAACTACGGACGCGTGAGGTCCGCGTATGCGTCGGGTCGCCGGTCTCGGAAGAACTGCCAGGTGTTGCGGACCTCGCCGATCAGGTCGAGGTCGAGGTCGCGGATGATCAGCTCCTCGTCATGGGCGCTCCCGACATCGCCGACGAACTGGCCGCGCGGGTTGGCGAAGTAGCTCTGGCCGTAGAAGTCGTCGTCGCCGTATTCGGCTTCGATACCGACGCGGTTGATCGTGCCGACGTAGTACCCGTTGGCGACCGCGTGGCTGACCTGCTCGATCCGCCACAGGTATTCGGACAGACCCCGCGACGTCGCGCTCGGGATGAGGACGATCTCCGCGCCGTTCAGGCCGAGCGCGCGCGCGCCTTCGGGGAAGTGACGGTCGTAACAGATGTAGACGCCGATCTTGCCGACCGCGGTCTCGAACACGGGGTAGCCGAGGTTGCCGGGACGGAAGTAGAACTTCTCCCAGAAGCCCTTCACGTGCGGGATATGCGTCTTGCGGTACTTGCCGAGGTAGGTCCCGTCGGAATCGATGACGGCCGCGGTGTTGTAGTAGATGCCCGAGGCCTTCTCGTCCTCCTCGTACATGGGCGCGACAACCACCAGACCGGTCTGCTTGGCCAGATCCTGCATCCGCTTGGTCGTCGGACCGTCGGGGATGAGCTCCGTGTAGGAGTAGTACTGAGCGTCCTGGACCTGGCAGAAATACGGTCCGTAGAACAGCTCCTGGAAGAGGACGAACTGGGCGCCCTGCTTGGCCGCTTCGTGGGCGCGTTCCTCGTGCTTTTGGATCATCGATTCCTTGTCGCCGGTCCAGCTCGCCTGGACCAGTGCGCCACGCACGGTTCGGGGCATTTCCTGCGTCACCTCAACTGACGTACCGAAGAGGGGAGAGGGTACACCTAGGGGCACATCGGGTCGCGCCATGCATAGGTGCTCACGTTTCTATGCTTGATTTCGAGCGTCCGAAGGCGGCCCCATCCGTCGATGCCTGTCGACGGCATCAACGGCTCCTGGGACGGCCACGCGAGGCACAACGGCACCGTTGCCCGAGCAACCTCGAGCGCCGCGCGGCGATTGGATATGCCGTCCAGAGGCATCATGCGTATCGGTCGGCGGTCGCGCCCGAAATCAAGCATCAACGCCGGCGGGCGACGGAGCCTTCAGTCCGGCAGGGCTTCGGGCCGCCTCCTCATATACCACTCGGTGAATTCGCGACATCGGCCGTCGGCGTCGAAGCGGCAGACGAAGATGTTCGCGAACTCGCGGTCGACGGCCGCTCGATCGTCGGTCAGGTAGCGGGTCCGGCCGTGGGCGACGCACGTGTCGCCATCGATCGCGAGGACCTCGTAGTCGGCCTCCCACGAGCCCGGCTCGTCCGGGTCCGTGAGCCACGCCGCCACGACGGCCGCCCGACCCACCACCGCTTCTTCGAACGGGTCGAACGCGTAGCGGACATCGGCGCTGAACAGGTCCCCGATGACCGCCCGATCGAGCAGCCTCCACGCATCGATGTACCGGTCGAGCCAGGACTTGAACGCAGCGTGGTCCATCGGGAGCCTCCTCATCGCGGGGGTACGGTCACGGTAGCATCCGGTTCGTCGAACGAGGAGAGAGCGATGCCGGAGATCCCACGGACCCTGTCGCGCGCCGCGGCGCTCGCCACCGACTACCTCGCGACCCTCGAGGAGAGACCGGTCGCCGGGCCCGTCGATGTGACCGCACTCCGGGCGGCGATGGGCGGCCCGCTGCCGGACCAACCCTCGGACCCCGTGGAGGTGATCGAGTCTCTCGCCGCCGCCGCCGACCCCGGCGTCGTTGCGACCGCCGGCCCGCGGTTCTTCGGGTTCGTGATCGGCGGGAGCCTCCCGGCCGCGCTCGGGGCGGACTGGCTGACGTCCGCGTGGGACCAGAACGCCGCCTTCTTCGTCACGTCCCCTGCCGCGTCGGTCGCCGAGGAGGTGGCGGCGGGCTGGCTCGTCGAGCTTCTCGAGCTGCCCGCCGGAACGAGCGTCGGTTTCGCGTCGGGCGCCACGATGGCCAACTTCACGGCCCTTGCAGCGGCCCGCCATGCCGTCCTGTCGCGCGTCGGATGGGACGTCGAGCGCCTGGGCCTCCAGGGAGCGCCGCCGGTCACCGTCGTGACCCACGCCGGGTCGCACGCAACGATCTACGCGTCGCTCCAGATGCTCGGCCTGGGGCGGGAAGGGGAGCGCGTCCGCCGGGTCGAGGCCGACGAACAGGGCCGGATGCGGGTCGAGGCGCTCCGGGCGGAGCTGGCCACGATCGATGGCCCGGTCATCGTCTGCGCCCAGGCCGGCAACGTGAACACCGGCGCGTTCGATCCACTCGACGAGATCGAGCCCCTCGTCCACGAGCGCGGCGGCTGGTTGCACGTCGACGGCGCGTTCGGGATCTGGGCCGCTGCCGTTCCGTCCCTGGGCGACCGGATGCGCGGTCACGCTCGCGCCGATTCGTGGTCGACGGACGCCCACAAGTGGCTGAACGTGCCGTACGACTCGGGACTGGTCTTCGTGCGCGACGCGGCGTCGCATCAGGCGGCGATGACGTTCGGAGCGGCGTACTACGTCGAGTCCGGCGGCGCGACCCGCGATCCCTATAACTGGGTGCCGGAATCGTCCCGGCGGGCGCGTGGGTTCACGATCCTCGCGGCGCTCCGGTCGCTCGGTCGCAGTGGGTTGGTCGACCTCATCGAGCGCGACTGCGCGCTCGCTCGCCGCATGGCCGGACGGCTTGCGGGAACGCCCGGCGTCACGATCCTCAATGAGGTCGTGCTGAACCAGGTCCTCGTCGGCTTCGAGACCGACGAGCTGACCCAGGCAGTGATCGGAGCCGTCCAGCGAGACGGCACCTGCTGGCTCGGCGGCACGACCTGGATGGGCCGTGCCGCGATGCGGGTGTCGGTGTCGGGATGGCAGACGACCGAGGACGACATCGACCGATCGGCCGATGCCATCCTGCGGTGCCTGTCCGAGGTCAGCTAGCGGGCTTGGTCGACATCCCCGTGTGGAGATACGCGGTGAACCGCGCCGTGACGGCGAAGACTCCGTGGATCCGGACACCGCTGCGCAGCGTGCTGATCGCCTTGCCGTTGCCGATGTAGATCCCGACGTGGGTCCCGTAGCCCCAGATCACGAGGTCGCCGATCCTGGGGTTGTGGCGACTCGCCTTGCCGTGGGAACGGAACCAGAGATAGAGCGAACGGGCTGACCGCAGCGTCGTGCTGTGGATCGCCGCTCCATCACCGGCCCGGCGGAACGCGTACCGCACGAGACCGGAGCAATCGAAGGCTGCTGGTCCGGCGGCGCCGTAGCGCCACGGGTCGCCAAGCTGGGCCTTCGCGATGCGGATGATCTGCTGGGCCTCCGTCCCGGTCGATGCTGCTGCGGGCGTCGACGGGGCGAGACTGAAGAGGACTGCCCCTGCGAGGGCGAGGGGGATGAACGCTCGTGCGCCCATGCGTAGCGTGCCCAATGGTGCTCCTTCCTGCCAGGACGTCACGCTCGAGGCGTGACGGGCGGTGACGCCCGCGGAATCGCACGGAAGGACGTGGTGAACCGGGGTGAGCCGGGTTCAGGGGTGGGGATGCCGACACGGATTGGGACGTTGCCGGAAAAGGGGGCTCGGGGGGTGAGCCGCACGATCGGGGCGTTGTTCGAGTTTTCCGGGTTCCCGTTTGGACTGGGGGTCTGTCGGCGAGGCGCAGTCTACCGGGGTTCCAAGAATCCGTCAGGCGAGGCACACCCCTGCGCTAGCATCGGTCCGGTGACCACCTCCCCGACCGACCCGACGGCCCCGCTGATCCTGGTCAATCCACGAGCCTCGAAGATCGCAGATCCCACCCGGCGCGAGGCTGTGGCTGCCGCCGTCATCGGGGCGGTTCGGAACCGATTCGGACGCGAGCCGCGGGTCGAGATGGAGACGCTGGAGTCCACGAGAGCGGCGCTCGCCGAGGCGACCGAGGCGGAGCTCGTGGTGGTCGTCGGCGGCGACGGCACCGTTCGTGAGGCCGCCACGGCATTGATCGGGCGGAAGACACCACTGGCGGTCGTCCCGGCCGGCACCGGGAACGTCCTTGCGGGTGCGGTCGGGATCCGGGGGATCCGAGTCGGGATCGACGCCATCCGGCACGGCCGGCCGCGGGTCATCGACCTGGGCCGAGCCCGCTGGACGCCGGCCACGAACGCGACGTCAGCGGCCGAGATGGGGCCCCATGAACGCATCTTCGCGGTGGCCTGCGGGATGGGCCTTGACGCGCGGATCATGGAAGCCGCCGAGCACGAATGGAAGCGCCGGATGGGCTTCGGGGCATACGTCGGAGCGGCCGTGCGCGAGGTCCTGCGTCTCGAATCAGCCCAGTTCCACATCGTTGCCGACGGCGAGGCCCTCGAGATCGAGGGCTACCTCGCCCTTGTCGTCAACGCCGGCGATCTCGTCCCGGGCCGCATCGGACCACGCCGGCCGGTCGATCCCTCCGACGGCGAGCTGGACCTGATCGTCCTCGGTGGGACGAACCCGGCGAAGGGCCTGGTCTCGGCCTTCGAGGTGATGCTTCGCGCCGGAGACCTCACCGGTGGCGTCATCCGGCGGGCCGTCCGCGAGGTCGTCATCGACGCCGAGCCGGCCCAGCCGATCGAGACCGACGGCGACCCTCATCCGCCGGGACGGCTCGAGGCGAGCGTCATCCCGGCCGCCTTGACCATCCTCGTCCCGAACCGCTGAGGAATCCACCGAATCGGGTTACCCGCGACTGCTAGCCTGTGCGCATGTCCGCCGTCACGAGCCTGCGCGAGCGGTATCCGCTCGGCGTGGTCGTGGTCGGGCTCATCTCGCTCGTCCGTGTCGTGACGATCGCAGCCGGATTGCTCGTGGTCGGCGACTCCGGCATCCTCGCCTGGCTGTCGAAGAACGGGCCGTTGCCGGACGTCCCGGCGGGGACGGACGTCGAGATCGTCGTCAAAGCAGCACTCGTCGGTCTCCTGATCGCGAGCGTCCTCACGATCATCGGGTTGCTCCTTCGACAGCGCTGGGCGTGGGTCCTCGCGATCGTCAGCGCTGGCGCGATCCTGGCCATCGATCTCGGCTGGTGGTTCGCGGGCGAGGGCCGCTACACCTCGATGCTGCTCAACGCGATCGCCGTCTTCTACCTCAACCAGCGCGACGTGCGGCTCGCCCTCCGCGGGACGGTTGACGGATGACCGCCCAGCCGGCGCCCACGGCCGTGAACCCGAGCGACCTCGAGCTGCTTCGGCGTCTCGAGCCGATCCTGCGGTTCACGGACGGCGAGCTGTTCTTCCCGATGGCCACCGGGCCGTACGTCGAATCGTGCGACCTGCTCGCCGGACCGTCGCTGCGCGAGGCGCGAGTCATCGTGCCGGCCGGGGAGCTCGATCTCGAGAAACTCGCCGACGTCGGCGACCCGGCGCCCGGCGAGGCGCAATTCCTGCGTTTCGTCCCGAAGCCGCTCAACGCTCTCGAGCTGCGCCGATGGCGGTCGCGCCCGGAACACCAGCGGTTCTCGGCGCCCGGCCGCCTGGCACGCGTCGGCCTCGCTGCCCGCCTCGTCGACGCCGGCCTCGTGACATCGCTCCTCGCGCGCGGTCGCGTCCCGGGCGGTACGGCTGCGGCAGCATCCGTCCGGTACGACGCCATCCGCGAGCGGGATCCCCGGGTCGTCTACCACGGCCGGGTCATCCGTGAGGGTCGCTGGGTGATCCTCCACTACATGTTCTTCTACGCGATGAACGACTGGCGTTCGACCTTCGACGGGGCGAACGACCATGAGGCGGACCTCGAGCAGTGCTTCGTCGTCCTCGAGCAGTTCGACGACGGGACGATGCTGCCGGCATGGTTCTGCGCGGCCGCCCACGACGAGAAGGGCGACGATCTGCGGCGCCGCTGGGACGACCCTCGCCTCGAGACCATCGACGACCACCCGATCGTCTACCCGGGCGCCGGCTCGCACGCGACCTATCTGGAGCGGGGCGAGTACATCATGCTGCTGCCCTTCCCCGGCGAGAGGAACATCCGCGGCCCGCTCGACCTCGCGCGCCGACTCTGGCGCGACAGCCTCGGCCAGCCAGACCCGGGCGACCTCGGGGCACGCGCACGGCGCGCGTTCAGCGTCCCGTTCGTGGACTACGCGCGAGGTGACGGCCTCGTCGTCGGACCCGGCGGCGACGTCGACTGGGACCCGATCCTCATCGGTGACGGCGACGGCTGGGTCGACCGCTATCGCGGTCTGTGGGGACTCGACACGGGCGACCGGTTCGCGGGCGAGCGCGCCCCTGCCGGGCCGAAATACACGCGGACGGGTTCGGTCCGGCAGTCGTGGCACGACCCGCTCGGGTTCGCGGGCCTCGACAAGGTCGCCCCACCATCGCAGGCCATCCCGGCCCTCGAGACGCGGCTGGCCGAGCTGGCGGCCAGTCGTGAGGAGGTCGCGGCGGAGGCAGCGGCGCTGTCCGAGTCCCTCCCCAAGCTCGAGGCCGAGGTCGCGGCGATCCGCACGGCCGCCGGCGTCGACCGTCTCCGGATCGAGAGCGTGCTCGGGCTGCGCGAGGGAGAAGCCCGCCTCAGCGCGCTGCGCACGCAGGAGGTCGAGCTCGGCAGCGCCATCGCCGCCGGCCTCCGGCGGCTTGCGGACCTGCGGGCAGGGAAGCTGGACGATCCGCGCATCCACCTCCGCCACGCTGCCGTGCCCGAGCCGCCGGCAGTCACCGAGCGACGCGCGTTCGGGGAGGCGTGGGCCGCGCTCAGCGTCGGGCTTCTCATCGCGGCTCTCGCGGTCATCGTCTGGTTCCGGATCCTGCCCGCGCCGCTCGCGCTCGTCGCCCTGCTCGCGTCCTACCTCGCCATCGAGTCGTTCTTCGACAAGAACATCATCGAGCTCGTCCTCCGGATCACGGTCGTCCTCGCCTTCGTCTCGGCGTTGATCCTCGCCGTGACGTTCCTTCGCGAGCTCCTGCTCGTCGGGCTGCTCGGCCTCGGAGTGCTGCTCATCGCCGACAACGTCGGCGAGATCCGGCGCCGCCTCAGCTGACCGATAATGGCCGCCCATCGAGACTGAGCCAGACGAGACCGCTCCACCCCGAGGTGATCCCATGGGTACCACGACCGCACCCGGAACGATGACCAGCGACCAGATCGTCGCACTGTCGCGGAAGCACACCTTCTTCTCGTGGTCTGTCCAGGGCGCCCTCGACCCGATCGCCATCGACCATGCCGAGGGTGTCTACCTGTACACGCCGGAAGGGGACCGGATCCTCGACTTCAACAGCCAGCTGATGTCGGTCAACATCGGCCACGGCGACCGCCGGGTCATCGACGCGATCAGCGAACAGGCGACGAAGCTCCAGTTCGTCCAGCCGGCATTCGCGACCGAGGTCCGCGCGCGTCTCGGGGCGAAGCTTGCCGAGATCCTGCCGGGCGACATGGACAAGGTCTTCTTCACGCTCGGGGGCGCCGAGGCGATCGAGAACGCGATCAAGTTCGCGCGTCACGTGACGGGGCGGCACAAGGTCCTCGCGCGCTACCGGGCATACCACGGAGCGACCCTCGGGGCGATGACCCTGACCGGCGACCCTCGGCGCTGGGCCAAC
>JBJMMQ010000054.1:0-8053 GCA_045804705.1 Chloroflexota bacterium | reverse complement strand
AGCATCCGGAAGCGACGGGCATCCACGGCGCCGACGTTCGCTCGACGGGCGAGTTCGGACAGTGAGCCGTCGCCGACGAGGCTCACGGCATTCCCGGTCCGCGTCCCGCCGGGGCGATCACACCGGACGAGGGTGATCGGGCGCCCGGCGAAGGCGGAGAGCGGCGGCCCCCATGGTCCCTCGACGACGTGACCGATCCCCGTCCGACCGTGGATCGCGATCTCGATCGGGTCCGTCGGGCGGACCTCATCCTCGACGATCGTCCCGTCCGGGAAGGTCATCCGCAGGTGCGTCGCATCGGGATCGGTGTGCGTGGTGATCTGACTGAGGGTCGGGATCACGAGCTTGTCCACCAGGCGGTTCCTGTCGTCGGCGAGGAAGAACCGCCGGTCCTCGAGGACACCGCGATCGGTCAAGTCGATCGCGTCTGGGTGCTCGAGGCCGAGGCTGCGGACGGGTGCGATCGAGAAACGGACGGCGCGCGGCATGGTCCGATGCTACCGGACAGGCGGGTGCTAGGCGTCATTCCACGACGATGTCGCGGACCTGCAGGACCGCTCCTGGCGTGAGCTCGGTCACGTCGAACTCGAGGACCACGCGGGCAAGCTCCACGCCGTCGAATGGGTCCCTGAAGATGCTGCCGATGTCTGGCCGGGTCGGGTCGACGGGCTCGATGACGAGCTCGCCGTTCCTGATCCAGAAAGTCGTCGGTCGGTCGTCGACAAGCGATGCCGAGCTGTTCGTGAAGGCGCCGTCAGGTAACCCCACCTGACCGACTTCGATCCGGTACGGCCCGAGGTGGTCAAGCGGAACATCGAGGACCGGAACATGGAGAGGCTTCGCGTGTGCGACGGCCGCGGGCCCCGGCGTGGGTGGGTATGTTGCGCACGTCTCGGGTGCAGCACCGGTACATGGCACGTCGTAGTTGACGTGCGGGGCGGCGACCATGATCGTCGGATCAGAGTTGCACGCATCGTCATCTCCGCGACTGATCCCGATGCACCAGATCTCGTCCGTCCACTCCTCCCCGTCAGGCAGCTGGGACCGCACTCTGGAGATCATCCCGCCGCCCAAGTGCGTTTGGCCATCATCGGTCGGCGGCAGGATGTCGATCTTGGCAGCGGTGCCCGGATCACCCCCGTGCCGGCTCAAAGCTCGAGCGACGATCGCTTTGCATTGGCGGGGACCGAAACCAAGCGACTCGCAGGCACCCGGATACGGGCCACCCTGCGGGCCCAGGAGGCCGGTGACCCCGCATCCGACGCACACAAGCACGACGAAAGCGAGGCCGGCGAGGCGCGCGATACGTTGCATGTCGGCACAGTACGGCCCAGTCACTCCGCGGTCGACCGGTGGAAACCCGCAACGTCCCTCCCAGCGACGCTACATACGGAAGACGCCGAAGCGGGTCTCCGGGATCGGCGCGTGGAGCGCGGCTTCGATGCCCATCGACAGCACTCGGCGCGTGTCGAGCGGATCGATGACGCCGTCGTCCCACAGCCGGGCGGTCGCGAAATAGGGCGAGCCCTCGCGTTCGTAGGTCTCGAGGATCGGGTCCTCGAAGGCGTCGCGCTCCTCGTCCGACGCGAAGCCGCCGCGGACCGTCGAGAGGACACGCGCCGCCTGTGCACCGCCCATCACGGAGATGCGCGAGTTGGGCCAGGTCCACAGGAAGCGGGGCTGGTATGCGCGCCCCGCCATCGCGTAGTTGCCGGCCCCGAATGACCCGCCGATGAGGACCGTGAACTTGGGCACCTCCGCCGAAGCGACTGCGGTCACGAGCTTCGCGCCATCCTTGGCGATGCCCGCCTCCTCGTACTCGCGGCCGACCATGAACCCGGTGATGTTCTGGAGGAAGACGAGCGGGATCCGCCGCTGACAGGCGAGCTCGATGAAGTGCGCCCCCTTCAGCGACGACTGGCTGAACAGGATGCCGTCGTTGGCGACGATCGCGACGGGGTAGCCGGCGAGGTGGGCGAAGCCGGTGACGAGGGTCTCTCCGTACAGCGGCTTGAACTCATGGAACCGGGACCCGTCGACCAGCCGCGCGATGATCTCGCGGACCGGAACGGGTCGTCGCGCGTCGGCTGACACCGCCCCATAGAGACCGGCTGGGTCCACCGCCGGTCGTTCCGGCTCACGGCGATCCCACGGCGGCTCCGGTGCTTTGCGGTTCAGGTGCGAGACGATCGAACGCCCGAGGGCGAGCGCGTGTTCGTCGTCGAGCGCTTCGTGATCGGCCACGCCGGATCGGCGCGTGTGGACCTCCGCGCCACCGAGCTCCTCGGGGGTCACGTCCTCGCCGGTCGCGGCCTTCACGAGGGGCGGCCCGCCGAGGAAGATCGTGCCGGTGCCCCGGACGATGACCGTCTCGTCGCTCATCGCGGGGACGTAGGCACCACCGGCGGTGCACGACCCCATGACGAGAGCGACCTGGGGGATCCCGGCGGCCGACATCCGGGCCTGGTTGTAGAAGATCCGCCCGAAGTGATCGCGATCGGGGAAGACCTCCGCCTGGAGCGGCAGGAACGCGCCTCCCGAGTCGACGAGATAGATGCACGGAAGGCGGTTCTCGAGTGCGATCTCCTGCGCGCGGAGGTGCTTGCGCACGGTCATCGGGTAATAGGTCCCGCCCTTGACGGTCGCGTCGTTCGCGACGACGACGCACGTCGTTCCCTCGATCCGGCCGATCCCGGTCACGATCCCGGCGCCGGGAGCATCGTCGTCGTACAGCCCGTTGGCGGCGAGCGGCGAAAGTTCGAGGAAGGCAGAACCCGGGTCGAGGAGTCTCTCGATGCGCTCGCGGACCGGCAGCTTGCCGCGCTCCCGATGGCGTTCGATGGACCGGTCGTCACCGCCGGCGCCGCCCTCGGCGAGGGCCGCCTGCCGGCTCCGGAGATCGGCGACGAGCGTCTCCATCGACGCGTGGTTGGCGCGGACGTCCGCGGCCTCGGGGTCGAGTCGGGTGCGCAGGACGGCCATGCCGCGATGATAGGCCGGGGCCAGACGGTACCGGACGACCGACGGGACTGGGTCGGGTGCTACCCTGCCATAGCAAGTTATGACAGACCTTTCCGCGACGATCCCCGGGCGCGATCGCGAGAACGTGTCCACGAAGCCGGACCTGTCCGATGACCCGCCGCCGAGCGAGACGGCCGAGGCCATCCGACTCGACCTCGCCGAGGCGTGGGGTGAGATGGGCGCGGCGTGGGGAGTTGCCCCGGCCATCGCTCGCGTCCAGGCCTATCTCATGGCCCGGCAGGAGCCGTTGACCGAGCGCGAGGTGCGTGAGGCCCTCGGGCTGAGCCATCGAGCGACGAGCCTGGCTCTCGCCGAGGCCGAATCCTGGGGCATCGTGGAACGCGTCCCCGAACCGCGACGGGTCGGTCGGCGCGGCCCTGCCGGCACCGCATACCTGGCGGTCGGCGACCACTGGCAATGGTTCGGGCGCGTCATCGCCGAGCGGAAGGTGAGGGAAGGGGACCCGATCGTCGCTGTCCTCGAAGCGAAGGTCGAGGAGGCCGCGGCCGCACTCGAGCGACACCCCGAGGACGCCGAGCTGGCTGCCCTGCGCGAGTGGCTGTCGACATTCCTGGTGTTCGTCCGGCTGTTCGACCGTGCCGTCGGACTGGTCCCGCAGCTCGAACCTCGCGAACTCGAGCGCTCGCTGCAGCTGCTCGGCCGGATCCCCGACGCGACCATCCTGCGTCTTTTCGACCTGCTCAGCGGACTCGAGGATGACGACGTCACGGACCTGGTCGACGCTCTGTCGCGCCTCTCGCCGACGGCCGCGCGGCGTGCGACGCGGCTCATGTCCGGGGTCGTCAAGACCGTCGCGCGCTGATCGACGAAACCTCACCGGACCGCACTGCCCGAAAAGTGGCGCGCCGACGCACCACGACTCGGTGAGCACTGCCTGACACAACGGCGGCCGAGGGATATGCTCCCGTCACTTTCGACTCGTCGATGTCGGCACGTGCGCCCGGGAGGACCGCATCGCTGCCCTGTCGCCGCCCCCGCTCTCGGGCCGTGCGCATCGCGACCCGGTGTCCCTACCCACAACCTTGGAGGATCGCGTGAGGAAGCAGATCTCGCGCTTCGCTGCCGTCGCTGCCCTGACCCTGCTGGTCGCGGCAATGACCCCGGGAGCGATCGCCGCTGGCCAGGGCCAGCACGGCCGATACACGGCGGGCCGTTACCTCGTGACATTCGCCGACGCGCCTGTCGCCGAATACGCCGGCACCGTGAAGGGCTACCCCGCGACGCGCGCGGCCGCCGGCAAGAAGTTGAACGCCCGCTCGGCAGCCGCACAGAAGTGGCAGAAGCACCTGACAAGCAAGCACGACGCCGCTCTGGCGAAGGTCGGCGCGAAGAAGCTCTACGACTACACCGTCACGAACAACGGCGTCGCCGTTCGACTCACCGCTGGCCAGGCGCAAAAGCTCGCGAACCAGGCCGGCGTGATCCACCTCGAGAAGGACCAGCGCGCCCAGGTCGATACGACCGAGTCGCCGCACTTCCTTGGTCTTGACGCGGCAAGCGGGCTGTGGTCGCAGCTCGGCGGCGGTCCTCGCGCGGGCGCCGGGCTCGTCATCGGCGTGATCGACACCGGCATCTGGCCCGAGAACCCCTCGTTCAAGGGCGGCACCGGCATCCCGATCCCGGCGACCTTCCACGGCGCCTGCATCGCGGGCCAGAACTGGGGCACCTCGACCTGCAACGACAAGATCGTCGGCGCCCGGTACTACTACGCGGGCTTCGGCCGCAAGAACATCGACAAGTCAGACTTCAAGTCGCCGCGCGACGGAGCCGGCCACGGGTCGCACACGTCCTCGACGGCCGCCGGGAACTACGGCGTCGCCATGTCGATCGACGGGCATCCGATCGGCACGGGTTCCGGGATGGCCCCCGGCGCGAAGATCGCGATGTACAAGGTCTGCTGGACCGGCGAGGCCCCGATCCCGGACGGCTGCTTCAACTCGGACAGCGTCGCCGCGATCAACGATGCGGTGGCCGACGGCGTCGACGTCATCAACTACTCCATCGGTGGGACCAGCGAGTCCGACGTGTTCGACTCCGTCGAGCAGGCTTTCCGCGGAGCGTCGAACGCCGGCGTCTTCGTGGCCAACTCCGCCGGCAACAGCGGTCCGGGCGCGAGCACTCTCGATCATCCCTCGCCCTGGCTCACCACGGTGGCCGCGGCGACATTCCGCCGCGCTTTCCAGGCGGTCGAGCTCGGCAACACGCACCGCTACGTGGGCGCATCCACCACCCTGCCGCTCTCGAACTTCACCACGATCGTGACCGCGGGTAGCGTCAAGCTCGCAGCGGCAGCGGCAGCGGACGCGAATCGCTGCTTTGCCGGCACCCTTGATCCGGCGAAGGCGACCGGGAAGATCGTCGTCTGCGATCGCGGCGTGAACGCGCGCATCGACAAGAGCTTCGAGGTCAAGCGTGCCGGCGGTGTCGGCATGGTCCTCGTCAACGTGACGCCGAACTCGCTCAACGGCGATTACCACGCCGTTCCGTCCACACACATCAACGATGTCGACGGCGCCGCGGTCAAGGCGTATATCGAGTCGGCCGGCCCCGCCGCGACGGCCAAGATCGTGCCGCTCACAACGGCCGAGCTGGCCGCCGCGCCACAGGTCCCCGAGATCACCGACTTCTCGTCGCGCGGTCCGTCGACGACGACCGGCGGCGACATCCTCAAGCCGGACATCGCATCCCCGGGCAACGACGTGATCGCGGCGGTCGCACCGCCGAGCAACCACGGACGGACCTGGGACTTCATGTCGGGCACATCGATGGCCTCGCCGCACATCGCCGGCATCGGACTTCTCCTCAAGGCTGCCCATCCCACGTGGCTCCCGTCGGAGATCAAGTCGGCGATGATGACCACCGCCGGCAACACGGTCTCCAGCGCCGGCGACCCGTTCGCACAGGGCGCGGGGTTCATCAATCCGAACGGCGCGGTCGACCCGGGTCTCGTCTACCCGACGAGTGCCACGGAATACCGCCAGTACCTCGTCGGCCTCGGCGTGCACTTCGCACCGCCGAATGACACGCTCACTCCGATCTCCGGTCCTGACCTCAATCAGGCCTCGATCGCCATCGGCAGCGTGCCGGGCACCCAGACGGTGACCCGACATGTCAAGAACGTCGGCGCAGCCGGGACGTATCGAGTAACGGCCAGCGTGCCTGGGTTCGTCGTGACGGTGACGCCGGCCACCCTGACGCTCGCGGCTGGACAGCAAGCGACGTTCACGGTCACCTTCGCGCGCGGCGATGCCGCGTTCGGAGCGTGGGCGAAGGGCTCGCTCATCTGGACCGACGGCAGCCATCGCGTTCGGTCGCCGATCGCGCTCCGGCCCGTTCCGGTCGCTGCACCTGCAGAGGTGCACGGTGCGGCCAGCGCAAGCGGCTCCACACAGTTCCAGGTCACCCCGGGTTTCACCGGGAACCTCTCGACGACGGTCTCCGGACTCGTCGGCGTCACTCCCGTTGCCGATAGCGTGACCGTCGGCGCCTTCGACGCGACGGCTCCGGTGGCCGATGCCGATACCAAGGTCTATCACGTCGAAGTCCCAGCCGGGACGCGCGCCGCGCGGTTCTCGCTCGATGCAGTGAACGACTCGGACGATCTCGATCTCTACGTCTACAAGGCCGGGACACTCGTCGATCTGTCCGCGTCGGGCAGTGCGGACGAGCAGGTCACGCTGGTCGACCCAGCCGCTGGCACCTACGACGTCTACGTCAACGGGTTCGCTGGCACCGGGGCGTATGCGATCAGCAACTTCGTCGTCCCGACGGCCGCCGCCGGCAACGCGACGGTGACGCCGAACCCCGCGAGCGTGACCCAGGGGACCCCGGCGACCCTGCACGCCAACTGGACGGGCCTCGACCCCGCGAAGCGGTGGTTCGGGATCATCAACTACACGGGCACGGACACGTTCACGTTCTTCTCGGTGGGCTGAACCGCCGACACAACTCGACCGATCCAACTACCGAACGAGACCCGCCCTCCGGGCGGGTCTCCTCACGTCCGCCGTCACCGTCGCCTGCATGTCACACCTTGACGAGGGACGCTGTGGCCCGAACGCACGCTCAGTGCGATAATCCGAACGCGCGAGGGCATCGGCCGACTCGAGCGGGCGACGACCCCGGGGCCAGACCCGGCCGGCGACCCGAGCGCGGACAACCAAAGGAAACTCCGTACATGACCATCGAGACGTCCACCTGGGCGACCAAGAAGGGTCTTGCCCAGATGCTCAAGGGCGGCGTCATCATGGACGTCGTCACGCCCGACCAGGCCAAGATCGCCGAGGATGCCGGCGCAGTCGCCGTGATGGCACTCGAGCGCGTCCCGGCCGACATCCGGAAGGCAGGCGGTGTCGCCCGCATGTCCGATCCCGAGATGATCGTCGGGATCATGGATGCGGTGACCATCCCGGTCATGGCGAAGGCCCGCATCGGCCACTTCGTCGAAGCCCAGGTCCTCGAGGCACTCGGCGTCGACTACATCGACGAGTCCGAGGTGCTGACCCCGGCCGACGAGCACAACCACATCGACAAGCACGCCTTCAAGGTCCCGTTCGTCTGTGGCTGCCGCAACCTGGGAGAGGCGCTCCGGCGGATCAACGAGGGTGCCGCGATGATGCGGACCAAGGGCGAGGCGGGCACCGGGAACATCGTCGAGGCCGTTCGGCAGCTCCGCGACGTCCTCGCCGAGATCCGACGCCTCGGTGCGATGCGCGAGGACGAGCTGTTCGTCGCCGCCAAGGACCTGGGCGCTCCGTACGAGCTCGTCCGGGACGTCGCGGCCAACGGCAAGCTGCCGGTCGTCAACTTCGTGGCGGGCGGGATCAGCACCCCTGCCGATGCGGCGCTTGTGATGCAGCTCGGTGCCGAGGGCGTCTTCGTCGGGTCGGGGATCTTCAAGAGCGAGGATCCGGCCCGGATGGCCAACGCCATCGTCCAGGCGACCACGTTCTTCGATGACGCGAAGAAGATCGCCGAGGTCAGCAAGGGCCTCGGTGCTCCGATGCGCGGG
>JBJMMQ010000053.1:0-16906 GCA_045804705.1 Chloroflexota bacterium | reverse complement strand
ACACCGAGGAAGTCATCCACGACATCGCCGATCCGGACACGGTCGCCCGGGACGCGCCTGACGAGTACGTCGCGCTGGTCGGGGAGCGCCTGGCGCACCGGCTGCCAGGGCTGGACGAGATGCGGCTCGGCGACGTCTGGGCCGGGATCTATCCGATGCGACCCGATGGCCGGCCGGTCGTCGGCCCGCATCCAGGTCGGGAATCCGTCGTGACCGTCGCCGGCGCTGGCGGGTCCGGGCTCCAGTCGTCGCCGGCCCTCGGACAGCTCGCTGCTGAGTGGATCCTTGACGGCCGTCCGACGACGATCCCGGCGGCGGCCGACCTGCGACCGCGGCGCGAGGAGTCGACCGGGAACTGATCGCCCCAGCGGCCACGGGAGACGGCGCCGCTCGGCGGTGCGCCGAAGCACCAGCCGGGGTTGACCTGGGCAAGGAGCGACTCGCAGACTTGCCGCCAGCTGGATGCCCCGTCGCTCGCCCCGGCGACGGTCCGCGGCCTGGAGGAACCCCCGTGATCCGACGTCTTGCCGCCTCGCTCGCCATCCTGAGCCTGCTCGTCTCGACCGCGGCCGTCGCCCCCGCCGCGACGCTGGCAGCGTGCGATCCGTTCACGACGCAACCCATCCGTGACCAGGCGGTGCGGACCTCGACCGATGTCATCGGTTTCGCCCTCGGCTCACAGGAGGTGTCGGCCGAGCAGAGCAACACGTATCTCGAGGCTGTCGATGCCGACAGCGACCGGGTCGTCCACGATGTCGCCGCCGTTTCGGTCGGCGGCCGCCCCATCGACTACGCGATCGTCGGGACGCCCGCGCGCGTCACCGCTGCCGGCCTCGACCAGATCCACGAGAGCCTCCGCGTCCTGCGCGATCCGCTCGCGAGTCACGAGGCCGTCCAGGCTGCCCTGACCGCGACGCCGGCCGTGCTGTGGCTGTCGGCGAACGTCCATGGCAACGAAGAGAGTGGCGCCGACGCGGCACTCCACGTCCTGTACGAGCTGGCGAGCCGAAGCGACTGCGTCGTGGCGAACATCCTCGCCGAGGCGATCGTCGTGATCCTCCCGATCCAGAACCCGGACGGCCGCGAGGAGGCGACCCGTCGCAACCTCTATGGCTTCGACATGAATCGCGACTGGTTTGCGCGGACGCAGCCCGAGACCGACGGAAAGCTCGACGTCATCCGGCAGTACCCGCCGATGCTCTACATCGACGCCCACGAGTTCGGCCTCCCGAACTACTTCTTCCCGCCGAACGCCGATCCCGAGTACGCAGAGATCCCGGACACCGCCCACGACTGGATCAACGAGCTGTACAGCCCGGCGATCTCTGCCCAGTTCGACAAGGAGAAGATCAAGTACTTCCACGGCGCCCCGTACGACTTCTTCGCGGTCGTCTTCGGCGACACGGTTCCGACGACCGGCTACCACGCCGCCGGGATGACGTTCGAGAAGGAAAGCTCGGACGCGATCTCGGTCCGCGAGCACGAGCACTTCACCTCGATGTGGGCGTCGATCGCGGCAGGCGCGGCGGCGCGGTCGCGAGTGCTCGAGGGGTGGCACGCGTCGTATGTCGAGGCGTATCAGGAGGGGGTCGCCGGCGCGCTCGAGCCGAACGCCGTGTTCGAGCCGCGGCACGACCTCTACCAGGAAGTACCGGACGTCACCGTGCGCCACTACTTCCTCCGCGACGATCCGGACCGCCGGGCCGAGCTCCAGTTGCTCGTTCGGCGCCTCCAGCGGATGGACGTCACGGTGAACCAGCTGTCACAGCCCCTGTCTCTGGCTGCCTACCACCCGTACGGCGACCCGAGCGAGCAGACGACGCTCCCAGTGGGAACGTACTGGATCTCACTTGCCCAAGGCCAGAAGCACTGGATCCAGGCGATGCTCCACGAGGATTCGTGGATCCCCTTCGAGGTGACCTATGACGTCACCGCATGGAGCAATCCGTTGCTCATGAACCTCGACGGCGGCTGGACCGGCGAGGACGTGGCACCGATCGGGACCGCTGTCGCCCTCCAGGCGCCGCCCCCACCGCCGACGCTGCCCGCCGCGACGCCCTCGATCGGCCTCTTCGAGATCCCCAACAGCTCCAGGGGCTTCGAGGCGGCCGGACAGACGCGCTATCTGTTCGACAAGGTCTGGGGTCTCGCCAACGGCACCGACTACCGCGACGTGACGGCCGCCGACATCACGGCCGGGCTAGCCGGGATCGACGTCCTGATCATCCCGGATGGCTATGCGAACTACGGAGTCCAGGCGCTCGGCGCCAAGGGCAAGCGCGCGCTTCGTGACTGGGTCAACGGCGGCGGCCGGCTCGTTGCCTGGCAGGGTGGCGTCGAGGTCGCGGTCAAGGCCGGGGTGTCGACGGTCAAGCTGGCCGGCTCGCACACCGATGCGCCAGGGACACTGATCCGCGTCTCGCTCGACGGCTCGAGCCCGCTCGCCGCCGGGATCGGGGATCGCGACTGGGTCATGTACCAGGATGACCGGACGATGAAGCCCGGCCTCGGGTCGTCCGTGGCGACGTTCCCGGCATCCGGCCAACCCGACTATGCAACGTCGGGGCTCACGATCGGGGTCGACGGGCTTGCAGGCACGTCAGCCCTCGTCGATGAGGGTATCGGCGCGGGCCGTGCGGTCCTCTTCTCGGTCGACCCGAACTTCCGGGGGTGGACGCAGGGCACGCAGCGGTTGCTGTGGAATGCGATCTTCGGAGGCGATCCTGCGGGTGCCGGCCTCGCTCCGGCGGCGGGGTCACGTCAGCGGGCTGCCGCGGAGAAGGCTGCCGCGGATGCCGTGGCGACCGTCCCCGATCTTGGCTCCGCGATCAGGATCCGCGTCGCGAGCGGGGATGCCGCGGCCACGGCCAAGGTGCTCCAGCGGCGTTCCCGGGAAGCGGTCCGCGTGGACCTCGGCGCCGAGACGCTCTTCCTCGTGGCGAATCGCGCGGACCTGTCGGCCGAGGAGGACCCGTCGTTCGCGCTCGTCCTCGGTGACCTTGACAAGGCGGGCATCGACTTGCGCGCCGCCAGCCACCCGTAGGTCGTTCGCGGTCCGGTTGGACCACCCCCGGACCATCGCGCTATCATCCGCGGGCATGCAGACTGCATAGACTTTATGCGTCGGACCGGGCCGTCGGCCTGGCCCGACGCCATTCCGGAGGCACGCCCGACTTGGACGCCCAGGAGATCAAGACCGCGGTCGCACACCAGGACGCGACCCGCGCGGCGGCCGAAGCGCCGTTCGTGAACCTGGCCGACCCGGCCCTTGCGCTCGGGCCCGGCGGTCAGCCGGCCGTCTCCCGCCGGGCGCCCCTGTGGCAGGACGTGCCCGACGCCCAGTGGAACGACTGGCGCTGGCAGCTGAGCCACCGCGTCAATGACCTCGCCGAGATCGAGCAGGTCCTGAACCTGACGCCCGAGGAGCGCGTGGGCCTGTCGGTCCCCGACAAGTTCCGGGTCGACATCACGCCCTACTTCATGAGCCTCATCGACCCGAACGACCCGAACGACCCGATCCGCCTCCAGGTCATCCCGACCGCGTCCGAGCACGGCGCGTTCACCGGGATGATGGACGACTCGCTGGCCGAGGACCGCCACTCCCCGGTCCCGGGTCTCGTCCATCGCTACCCGGACCGCGTGCTGATGCTCGTGACGACCCAATGTGCGAGCTATTGCCGCTACTGCACGCGGAGCCGGATCGTCGGTGACCCGACCCAGAACTTCAACAGCCGCGACCACGAAGCGCAGCTCGAGTACCTCCGCCGGACCCCCCAGGTCCGTGACGTCCTCATCTCCGGCGGCGACGGCCTGACCCTCGCGCCGAAGCTGTTCGAGAAGATCCTCCGCGGGCTACGCGAGATCCCACACATCGAGATCATCCGGATCGGCAGCCGCGTGCCGGTCTTCCTGCCGCAGCGGATCGACGACGAGCTGTGCGAGATGCTCGAGAAGTATCACCCGCTCTGGATCAACCTCCATTTCAACCACCCGAACGAGATCACGCCCGAGGTCTCGCGCGCCGTCGACAAGCTCACCAAGGCCGGCTTGCCGGTCGGCAACCAGAGCGTCCTGCTCGCGGGCGTGAACGACTGCGTGCACATCCAGCGGGCACTCGTGCACAAGCTCGTCGCGAATCGCATCAGGCCGTACTACCTCTATCAGTGCGACCTCGTCGAGGGGTCGGGGCACTTCCGGACGCCGGTCGGCAAGGGCCTCGAGATCATCGAGGGCCTCCGCGGCCACACCTCGGGCTATGCCGTCCCGACCTACGTGATCGACGCACCCGGTGGCGGCGGCAAGATCCCGGTGATGCCGAACTACCTGATCTCGTATAGCGACCACAAGATCGTGCTCCGGAACTACGAGGGCTACATCACGACGTACGAGGAGCCCGAGACCTACAAGAAGCACGACCCCCATGCCTGCGCCTATTGCCAGCACGAGCGTCCCGAGCCAGGTCAGTCGGGTGTCCTCGGGCTCCTCGAAGGGGAGCGGATGTGGATCGAGCCGCGCGGGTTCGAGGAGATCCATACCCGCGGCAACACAGAGGCGCATCGGCTGCAGGACCCGTCGAAGTGGGTCCCCTTCGGGGTCGGCGCGATCGAGGGGACGTCGTCGGGCGTCCTGCCCGTGCTGGAGGCGGGCGATGAGTTCGGCCCTGGTGAGGAGCCCCGTCCGCGTGAGGGCGAACCCACGGCCTCAGCGCACGGTGAGCTGCTTTAGGCCGCTCGATCGTGGCGAGTGGGACGGCCGCGGCAGCGGCGAAGGCTCGGGCCATCGAACCCTTGCCGTTGCTCGTCGCATTGGCACTTCCGCTCACCGTGGGCGCGCTCGGCGGCGCCGCGACCGCTTCGTCCGTTCGGACGTGGTATCCGACGTTGCGCAAGCCGCCGTTCAATCCTCCGGGTTGGGTCTTCGGGCCCGTTTGGACCGTCCTCTACCTGTTGATGGGCGCGGCGATGTACCTCGTGTGGACCGGCGCACGGACCGACTCCGGACGGAAGAGGACGGCGACGTGGTGGGTCGCGCAGCTCTTCCTCAACCTCGTCTGGTCGCTCGTCTTCTTCGGGCGCAGGGCCATCGGCCCTGCCTTCGGGGAGATCATCGTGCTCTGGCTCGCGATCGCTGCGACCGTCCGCGCCTCCGCAGCGGAACGACCGGCCGCGGCGGCCCTGCTGATGCCGTACCTCGGCTGGACGACCTTCGCCGCGGTCCTCAACGGCTCACTCTGGTACCTCAACCGCGATCGGTGAGAGCGGCGCGGATGCGCAGCGGGAGGTCCTAGGGCGCCCCGTCGTCGTCGGCCACTCCCTGGGCCGCGGCGCGCCCCAGGCACAGCCGGCACGGTGACTCGGGCTCCACCCGGGTGATGCTGAGGTCGTCGAAGGCCCAGAGCGGCCCCGTCGAGTAGCCGCAGGCGGTCTCGAGGGACGGTCCGGGCCAGGTCAGGCGCCAGACCGCGTCGCCGGTGAAAAGGTGCCAGCGGGTCGTGGCCCAGCCGCTACGTGGGAAGTAGCGTCGGATCCAGGATCCCGCAGGCGGCCAGGTCCGCGCTGCGGCGTTCATCATCTTCGTCATGCTCCCGGCGCGATGGAGCGGACCGGTGATGGTCCGTCGAGCCCATGCGAGCGCCCAGCAGCATCCTGACCGGCGGTCGTTGCGTTTCAGGCAGGCCGTCGATAGAGGTTCCGCTACGTTGAGCGGCGCGCGTAGCGAGCGTAGTAGTCGCCGGCGGATGCCTCGGGCGCCTCGTCGGCCGTGAACCGGTCCGGGTCGAACGTGGTGAGGCGAGCCGGTGTGTCCCCGCTGACGAAGCGCTCCGCGAGGAGCTCCGTGAGGTACGGCCCGAGGAGCATCCCGCGGCCGCTCCAGCCGTTCGCCTGCCACCAGCCTTCGAGCTGGCGGGTCGGTCCGACCAGCGGCTGGTGGTCGGGACTGATGTCGTACATCCCGGCCCATTGGCGGATGACGCTGACCTCGGCAAGGGCCGGTGCCTTGCGGGTGACGAGACCGGCGGTCCTGCGCAGGAAATCCCAGGACGAGCGCTGGTCGACGCCCGGCCGCTCGTCGGGATCGACGACGCCCATGACGATCTCGCCACGGAGCGTCTGGTTGAACCAGCCCTCGTTGGGCCGGTAGAAGGTGATGGCCGCCTCGATGGTCCGGCGGAGTGGAGCAGTGACGAGGACCTCGCGCCGAAGTGGTCGGTTGGGCGCCGATACGCCGGCCATCGCGTTGAGGTCGCTGGACCAGCCGCCCGCCCCGTTGAGGACCGCCCGCGTCGCGATCGGTCCACGGGATGTCTCCAGACCCTCGACGGCGGCATCGCCCCGGAGGACCCCCTTGATCGAGGTGTCCGTCACGATCCGGACGCCCGGCACGCGCGCGAGGTGCTCGAGATGCGCCCAGACGACGGCGTCGTGGTGGACGATCGCATCGTCGTTCAGGACGGCCCCCGCGACCTCGTCGCCGCCGCGCAGGACGGGCAGTCGGCGGAGCGTCTCCTCGGGGGACAGTAATCGGCTCGCGACGCCGATCCGATGGTGCATCTCGACGATCGCGCGCATGCGCTCGACTTCGTCAGCCTCGTACAGGACCCAGGCGTATCCGAGTCGGTAGAACAGGACGTTGAACCCGAGCTCCTCGCCCATCCGGTCGTACTTCGCCTGGCAGGCACGCGCGACGTGCGTCAACTCCTCGGTCAGCTGCATCGCTCGGATGCGCGCAACGTTGCGGCCCGTGGCGCCGCCGCCCGGGTAGCCTCGATCGACGATGACGATGTCCGTGATGCCGCGCGCCGCGAGCTCGCGCGCGAAGGAGAGGCCCGCGATCCCGGCACCGACGATCACGACGTCCGCTGCGGCCGGGAGGTCCGTGGTCAGCAAGCTGCCGAGGCCGCGACGGCTCACTGTGGCGGGACGAGGTCGCCCAGGCGGACCGGCCTGAGAGGCGGCCGGGCGGTGGGGACACTGGCCGTGCCGGTGAGGCAGGCGAAGGCCTGCAGGCACTGCTTTCCCTGGCACGGCCCGGTCAGCGCGCCGGTCCGGCGCTTGACGAGCTCCGGGTCCGAGTAGCCCGCGGTCAGCTCCGAAGCCACCTCGTGGACGCGGACGTCCTCGCAGAAGCAGACCATCGCGTCACGATGCGCGGCTTCGTGCTTGGCGTGATCGGGCTCCGGGTGCATCCCAGATCGCCCGGTCGCCGAACCCACGACAGAGAGACCGGCGACCGTCGTCCGACCGTCCGCGTCGAGCACCGGAACGAGCGTGTCGCCATCCCGTTCGACGGCAGCGCCGGCCGCCAGCACGAGGTCGAGATTCGGGCTTCGATCGCCGAAGACGACAAGGTCGACCGAGACGCGACGACGCGACCGCTTGATGCCGGTCGTGGCTCCGGTCACACGGTGCCGACCGTGGACTGCCAGGAGCTCATTGGTTCGGACCGGTCCATACGTGCCTGAGATGCCGCCTCGACCCAGCCTCTCCGCCGCGGTCGCGAGTTCCTGACCACTGCCGACAAGGAGGGCCGTCCTCCCCGGGAGCACGCCACGGCCGTCTCGATCGATGAGGCCGATGACCGTCCGCGCGGCCAGGACGCCGGGCCGATCCGCTCCGGGCACCAGCGGCACCCGGTCGTATGAGCCGGTCGCCGCGACGACGTTCGACGCCCGGATCTCGTACGCAGCGCCGTCTCCGAGCGCTGCGACCATCCCGTCGTACCAGCCGATGGCGGTGGTGGCGGCCAGCACGCGGACTCCAGGGATCTCCGTGACGATCGGGTTCGAGTCCAGCAGGATGACCGTCGAACCTGCCTTGGCCGCCGCGGTCGCCGCCGCCACGCCGGACCGCCCGCCACCGACCACGAGCATGTCGGCCTCGAGCGAATGCGTCGCTCGCCCGGCCGGCGCCGCGCGTTGGTCGACCGGCAAACGTCCGCGCCCGCCGAACCAGCGCAACACGTCGAGGTATCGCTTCCGGAGGCGGCGCGGCCGCAGGAACCGGTGGTGATAGAAGGTCGGCGGGATCCAGCCCGAGAACAGCCCGACGCCGGAGAGCAGGTCGCGCTCGACCGACGGCCAGGCGTGCTCGCCACGCGCGGCGAGGCCTTCGCGGACGGGCACCCGGCACGACCGGACACTCGGCACGCCATCGACCTCGCACTCGCACCAGCCGCATTGGCCCGTCGAGCACATCAGCCCGCGCGCCCTGTGGAACCGGAAGCTACGCGACAGGACGACGCGATCTGCGGCGAGCAGGGCGACGGCGAGCGACTCGCCTTCGACGCCCTCGTACGCTCGTCCGTCGAATGTGAACCGGACGGTCCGCCCGGCCGGGACCCCGCTCCGTCGGGCCGTCACCTCAGCGGATGTGGAAGGTCGGCGAGCTGTCGATGCAGACGCGCTTGGACTCGAGATAAGCGTCGAGCCCTTCCATGCCCAGCTCCCGCCCGATGCCGCTCTGCTTGACGCCACCGAACGGGCTCTCCGCGAGCCGGACGTAGTGCGTGTTGACCCAGACGTCTCCGACGCGCAGGCGGCGGGCCATCCGGATCGCGCGGTCGAGGTCGCTCGTCCAGACGGCGCTCCCAAGTCCGAAATCGCTGTCGTTCGCGAGCGCGAGAGCCTCTGCCTCCGAGTCGAACGGGATCACCGAGAGGACCGGCCCGAAGATCTCCTCGCGCGCGATCGACATCGACGGATCGACGTCGTCGAAGATCGTCGGCTCCATGTAGTGACCGTCCGCCCACTGGCCATCGACCTTCGAGCCACCGAGGACGAGATTGGCGCCTTCCGACCGGCCACGATCCACGTAGCCGAGGACTCGGTCGAGCTGACGCCTCGACACCATCGGGCCGACCTGGGTCGCGTCGTCGAGCGGCGACCCGACGACGAGCGCCTCGGCCCGCTCGACGAGCCCGGCGAGGAACGCATCGTGGATCGAGCGCTCCACGAGCAGCCGGCTGCCGGCGGTGCACGACTGCCCGGCGTACAGGAAGATCCCGACCGAGACGGCGTCCATCGCCTTCTCGAGGTTGGCGTCCGGGAACACGATGACTGGCGCCTTGCCGCCCGCTTCGAGCGAGACCCGTTTGAACGTCCGCGACCCGAGCTCCATCAGCCGGCGCCCGACCTCGCTGGAGCCTGTGAAGCTGATCTTGTCGACCCGTCGGTCGGTCGCGAGAGCCTCGCCCACCACCTCGCCGGATCCGACCACGCCATTGGCGACACCCTTGGGCAGCGCATCGATCCTGTCGAGCAGGCCGAAGATCGCCATCGACGATGCGGGTGCATCACTGGCTGGCTTGAGCACGAACGTGCAGCCGGTCGCGATCGCCGCGCCGATCTTGCGGAGGGGCAGGTCGACCGGGTCGTTCCAGGGCGTGATGAGCCCGCACACCCCGACCGGCTCCTTGAGGATGAAGTTCAGGAGGTGGCTCGGCGCAGAGGCAGTCACCTCGCCTCGGATCATCCGGGCAGCACTCGCGTAGAAAAGGATCCGATCGATGGCCGGCTCCAGCTCGCGCTCACGGACATAGCGGATCGGCTTGCCCATCTCCGTCGCGACGAGGCGTGACAGCGGCTCTGCCTCCTCGCGCAGCAGCCGCGCCAGCTCGAACAGGATCGCCGCTCGCTCGCGACCCGACGTCGCCGGCCACACGCCTTCGTCGAACGTGGCCCGCGCCGCGGCGATCGCCCCGTCGGCGTCATCGGCGTCGGACCGCGGCGCGACCGCGACCAGCGCGCCGGTCGCGGGATCGAGGCTCTCGATCGTCTCGCCGCTCGCCGCCGGCATCCACCTGCCCGCGATGTAGTTCTCGACCTTGATGACGGACGTCTCGGACAGCGCTTCGGTCGTAGTCATCGGGCTCCCTTGATCGCGTCGATGGTCAGCTCGACGGCGACGTCGAGGAGGTCGGATTCGATGGTCAGCGGCGGGCAGATCTTGACGACGTTCTCGTGATGCCCGCCGCCACCGAGGAGGACGCCGCGCTCGAATGCCGAGCGACGGATCGCCGCAGCACCCTTGGCGTCCGGGGCACGCATCTCGCGGTCGGCGACGATCTCGACCCCGGTGAAGAGGCCGAGCCCGCGGATCTCACCCACGTGCGGGTCGTCGTCGAGGGCCGTCGTCAGGTGTGCGAGCACGCGCTGGCCGAGCTCCGCGGAGCGCTCGACCAGCCCTTCGTCACGCACGGCCGCGATCGCGGCACGGCCGGCCGCAAGGTTGATCGCGTTACCCATGAACGTCGTCGTGTGTGCGCCGGGCGACCAGTGGCTCATCAGCGCTTCGCGGCCGACGACCGCGGAGACAGCGAGCCCGCCGCCGATGCCTTTTCCGACGGTCATCAGATCCGGGACGACGCCCCAATGCTCGCCGGCCCACATCCGCCCGGTTCGTCCGAATCCGGACTGGATCTCGTCGAACACGAGGACGGTGCCGTGGCGGTCGCACAGCTCGCGCAGACCTGCCAGGAAACCGTCCGGTGGGATGACGACGCCGCCGTTGCCCTGGACCGGCTCGACGACGATCGCCGCGACCGGGCCGAACCCCGACGCCGGGTCCTCCAGCGCATGCCGGACGAGGGCGAGCGCGCCATCACCCGCCGTCTCGGGCGCGCCGAGCGGCCAGCGGTACGGGTAGGGGTAGGGCAGGAAGTGCGCGTCAGTGTCGCGTCCGACGGCCGCGCGGACGGTGGCCTTGCCCGCCAGGCCGATGACTCCGCTGCCGCGCCCGAAGTACCCGCCCGAGAAGGCGATGACCTCCCGGCGGCCCGTCACGGTCCGGGCAAGCTTGAGCGCGGTGTCGTTCGCGTCGGATCCGGTCAGACCGAGGAGGACGCGGTCGAGGCCGGGGGGTGCGATGTCGAGCAGGGCCTCCTCGAACGCGATCCGTGCCTCGCTGATGGACGCCGATGACACATGGGCGCCCCGGCCGGCCTGGTGCCGGATCGCCTCCACGACGGCCGGATGGCTGTGGCCGATCGTCGTCGCCGCGAAGCTCGCACCGAGGTCGACGAAGCGGTTCCCGTCGGGGTCCGTCAGGATCGAGCCGAGCGCCTCCTCGACGACGAGGGGGTCATCTGATCCCCCTGTTCGTGGCCCCGCGCCCTCCACGGCACGCATCCGGGCGATCACGGCGCGCGCTCGCGGACCCGGGTAGGGCGTCAGCACGCGGGGCCCGTCCAGGGCAGCGACCGTCGCAGCCGCCGTCGCTCGGTCCCCGCTCACGTCGACTCGTCGTAGACGTGGCGCCCTGCGACGACGACCGGAACACCGTCGAACTCGATGGTCGGCTCCATGACGAGCCCATCGAGGTGGACGTCGCATTCGACGAGGCCGCCGTACTCGTTCGCTGAATCGCCCAGGGCGATGTGGACGGTCCCGAACGCCTTCTTGGCCTCGGTGATCTCGTCGCCGATGCGGGCCGCCGGGTTGAGGCCGATGCCGATCTCGCCGATGTTGTCCGCGTCCGTCACGGAGGCGACGATCGCCCGGAGGCGTTCTGCCGAAGCGCCGCCCGAGATCTCGGTCGCGCGCCCGGCGCGGACCCTGATCGTCACCGGGCCGTCGAGGGCGCCGAGGTCCGAGGCGACCCGCTCCCAGACGACGATGCCCTCCGACGTGCCCTCGACCGGCGGCAGTGACACCTCGCCGCCGGGGAGTGCCGACACCTCGCCGGGGTTTCGGCAGATCCCGGTCAGCCACGCCATCGGCTCGCGCCCCGCCACCGTCGCTCGCAGATCCGTGCCGGCGGGGGAGGTGATCCGCACCTCGCGGGTCCGACGCCACAGGGCGGCCAGGCGCTCCGCACGTTCGCGGATCGGGAGGAAGTCGGCCGTCATCGCGCCATTCCGCCATGCGTCGCCGCGATGCGGGGCGTTGAAATCGCCCCGGGCGCCCCCGCGCTGCGCCGCCGCCTTGGCCGTCGTGTGATAGAGCGACGTGCTGGCTGCGCACAGGACGACGTCCGCGGCAGCCATCGCCGCCGCGGCTGAGGCAGGCGGTTCGGCGCCGCTCCGTGCCCGCGGTGCGAAGGAGACGACCACCGGGTCGGCCCTGAGCGCGAGAGCCGCGCGCGCGAGCTCCCGCGGGATCTCGGGATCCGTCCGGTCGTCGACGATGATCGCGAACCGCTCGCCGGGCTGCAGGCCGAGGTAGTCCCGGGCGACGCGCTCTGCGATATCGGCCACGGCGAAGGTCGCCTCGGTGCCGGTCGTCATCGGTCGACCTCGACACCCGCGCCGCGGTCCGCGAGGTACCAGCGGCGGCGCACCTCCTCGGCTTCGGCCGGGTCGTGCTGCTCGTGGCGCTGGTAGAGGCCGACGCGGCTGATGGTGTACTTGCCCATGCGGTGGAGGTCGGCCAGCGTCTCGGCAGCTTTCAGCGCCAGGAGGTTCGGGTTGAGGATCGGCAGCTCGCGGTGCCGGCCGGTGGTCATGATCTCGCGCTCGAGGCAGCCGCCGATGATCGTGCAGCCGAGGATGACGACCTCGGCCTGGTCCTCCTTCATCGCTCGAAGGCAGGCCGCCGCGGCGTCATCGGCGACGGCGGTCGTGTCCTCGATCATGTCCGTGACGTACCAGTCGATCGTCCGGACGCCACGGCAGTTCCCGGCGCCGTGGATGCGGACGAGGTCCTCGAGCCACGGCCGCGCCTTCTGGTGGTCGGTGACGACGGTGAACGAGTGCCCGAAGTACGAGGCATGGTTCATCGCGGCCTCGAGCGGCCCGACCACCGGGATGTCGACGAGCTCTCGCGCCACACGCACACCGGGGTCGTAGCAGCATCCGACGACGACCGCGTCGTAGCCCTTGTCCTCGAGGCGGCGCACCTCATCGAAGATCGCCATCTGCATGAGGTGCATCGGGTAGTAGTAGTCGATGTTCGCGGGGACGCCCTCGAGGTGGACGACGTGGACGAGGGTGTTCGCCGCAGCGTAGGGGACGAGCGTCTCCTCGATGATCGCGTCGTACGCCGCGGTCCCGAACGGGTTGATGAACGCGATCCGGCGCTCGTCCGGCGCTTGAACGGTCACCACACGCTCCCTGCCGCGGCGGGCTGAAGGCTCGACCGATCCGGGCGGAACGCCGTGATGTCGAGAACGGGCTCGGTCCCGCAGATGAGGTCTGCGACGAGCCGGCCGGTCGTCGGACCGGCGCCGTTGCCGAAGACATGGCCCGCCGCGACGATCAGGTCGTCGAACCCCTCCGGACGGCCGATGATCGGCAGGTTGTCCGAGGTGAACGGCAGGAGACCGGCCCACGCGCGCGCGAACTTCGCGGCACGGAGCTCCGGGATCGCCGCGAGGAGCCCGTCCGCGACGAGCGAGATGCCGGCCAGGTCCGGCTGCCAGTCGAAGCCCGGGTAGTCCATCGCGCAGCCGAGCAGGTACGACCCGTCGGCTGCCTGGCAGGCGGATTCGAGGAGCGCGAGACCGAGGCGGTCCTCGAGGTCGGTGGCGAACGTCTCGGGTCGGAACGACGGGAGCTCCTGGAAGATGGAGTACTGCTTCACCGCGGCCGGGCCGTAGAGCAGGACGTCGAGGCGCGGCGGCATCGGCTCGGTCTGGACGATCTGCAGGCGCATCGGGTGGATCGGGATGTCGAGGCCGAGCTGGGCGCCGAGGAACGGCGTCCAGGCACCTGCGGCGAGGACGACCTGGCCGGCGGCCATCGGGCCGCGGTCCGTCTCGACACGGGTGATCCGCCTGCCGGTCGCCTCGAGCGTCCGGACTGCGGCGCCCTCGACGACCGTCGCACCCGCCCGTTGGGCCGCGTGCGCGAAGGCACGGACGTACCGCCTCGGATCCATCTGAGCGTCGAGCGGGCAGTAAGAGGCGGCCACGACCGTGTCCGGCAGGATCGGTGCCAGCGAGCGCGCCTCGTCACCCGTCAGGTACTCCATCGGGACGCCGTCGGCGACGCGGCTGGTCACGAACTCGCGCATGACCACGGCCTGCGCCTCGGTCACGGCATAGATCAATCCGCCGCCGCAGCGCAGACCGAAGTCCTCGCCGAGCTCCTCGGAGAGTGATTCGAGTCCGGTCCGGGTCGTCATGACCAGGTCGAGCTCTGGGCCTTTGCGCCGGGTGTGCAGCCAGATGAAGCCGAGATTGCGACCTGTCGCTCCGGATGCCAGCCGCTCTGCCTCGAGCAGCGTGACCGAGACGCCGCGCCGCGCGAGGTGGTACGCCGTCGCGGCGCCGACGATACCGCCGCCGATCACGAGCACATCTGGGGACGAGGTCACGGATCCTCCACGAGGCTGGGTTCCGCGCCGACGCTACCAGCCATCGACGCTCGGCCGCATGGCGGTCGTCCACAAATCATGCGCCACATCCTTGGTCGAAGACCACAACATGCGGAGTCGGTCGGTGCCTATCATTCGGTCCAAGCCGGGGGACACGCCCGATGGACGACGGATATCGATGAGCGCGCCTGATCCATGAGCCGCCCAGCGTCCCAGACCCCGGTCGCCGACCCGGTCGAGCGTCCGGCGGCCGATCCGCTCGAGCGCGCCCTCGAGGCGACGGCGGCCCGGGCGCGAGACATCACCGGCGGCTGTGCCGTGGCTGCCATCCTGGTGTCCGGTCGGCCGGCACACGCGACTCATGACGCAGGTGTCGATCCGGCGGCGCTCGCCCGTGCCTGGCAGGAGGCGCAGGACGCGCCGGACGGTCGGGTCGTCCTGACAGCCGCGTCGTCGGCCGGCTGGGCCGGCTACCGGTTTCGCCTCGACGACGACAGGGTCGCCTGTCTATTGGCGGCAGGGACGGAGCTCGACGAGCGGGCGGACGCGGTCCTCGAGGCCGCCGCGCTCGATCTCGTGCGAGTCGCGCTCATCCGTGACCAGGCGGACAGGACCGCGCAGCTCGATCTCCTGCTCGCCACCGCCCGGCGTGTCGCCGAAACCCTCGACCTGGACACCGTGCTGTCGGAGATCGTCCTCGACGCGACCACCCTGCTCGGCGCGGTCAGCGGCGACATGCTCCTGTGGGATCGCGAGCGGGATGTGCTCAAGGTGGTTGCCGTCTCGAACTTCCCACCCGAGATGCTCGGCTTCGAGCTTCGGTTCGGCGAGGGTGTCTCCTCGCAGGCGATCCTGTCGCAGCGGACGGTCGAGGTCGCCGACTACGGCACGTACGAACATCGCGCCGAGGCACTCGACCGCTACGACTTCGGGTCGGTCCTGTGCGCGCCGCTCATCTTCCGTGGCGGTGCGATCGGCACGCTCAACGTCCACCTCCGTGCCGGCCGAAGGGGATTCGACCCCGGTGCCGCCGACCTGCTCGCAGCGTTCGCCGGCCACGCAGCCATCGCCATCGACCATGCGCGGCGCTACGAGAACGAGGTCAGTCTGGGACGCGCCCTGGCCGAGACCAACCGCGAGATCACCCGGTCACTGAACGTGCAGCAGGCACTTGCCGAGCAGGTGCTGCTGGGCACAGGGCCGCACGGCATCGCCGGTGTACTCGCGGAACACCTGGGTCGTCGCGTGGTCATCGAGGACCGTTTGCATCGGGTCATCGCGGGAGCCGCGCCCGACGGCGGTGATGCGTGGCGGGGTCTCGTCCCTGACCGCCACGGGGATCGTCGTCGGACGACCGGGCCGGAAGCGTTCAGCATCGCGGTCCGTGTCGGCAGCGAGGTCGTCGGTCACCTGCTGTTGTCATCGGACGAGGATCTCGCGCCGATCGACCGGGCCCTCGTCGACGTCGCGACGACCGGCGTCGCGCTCGAATTCGCCAAGGAGCGGGCCGCCGCCGAGGTCGAGGAACGACTCCGCGGCGAGGCTGCGACGGAGCTTTTGACCGGCTCGTACGCCAGCGAGGAGGCCATCGCCTCCCGCGCGGCACGTCTCGGCTACGACCTCGGCGAGGCCCATGACGTCCTGGTCCTCGATGTCGCGCTGCCCGACGATGGGGCGCCCGGCACGGAGCTGGACCACGATCGTCTCCGCCGAGTCCTCGGCCTGGTCCGCGAACGATTGGCGGTGCGGTCCCCGCGCAGCCTCGCAGTCCAGCATCTCGGATCGGTGGTCGTCCTCGCAGTCGTGGGCCGCGGGCCGGCAGCGGAGCCACGGGCGCTCGTCGACGACCTCAAGGTCCATGTCGAGCCGGTGGTCGGTGCCGAACGGGTCACGATCGGGATCGGCAGCCGCTGCAGCCGGCCGGATGACTACGCGCCCGCTTACCGCCTGGCCCGGGAAGCCATCGACCTGATGCTCAAGCTCGACCGACGGGGATCGATCGTCGGCGCGGCGGAGCTCGGACCGTACGGCCTCCTGCTCAGGCACAGTGCCCGGGAGGAGCTCGCGGCGTTCGCCGCCCGGTCGCTGGGACCGCTCCTCGATCACGACCGGGCTCACAGCGGGGAGCTCGTCTCGACGCTGCGCGCCTACCTCGACGAGGATCGTGTCCAGCGTCGCGTCGCTGCCCGCTGCTTCATCCACGTCAACACGGTCGTCTATCGGGTCCACCGGATCGAAGAGCTCCTTGGCGCGGATCTCGGGGACCCGAAGACCGTCTTCGACCTGACCCTCGCGCTTCGGATCATCGACCTGCTGGGCGAGGATCCGCCGCGCTCGGCGACATCCGGACGTCCTCCGGAAGGTCGTACCAGCGCACCCGAGGACCGACGACCGACCTGAGTCGCCACGACATCGAGCGAGGCGCTGCCGCGAGCACGTCGCGAAGCTGCGCGACCCGCTCGAGACCGGCGTCCAGGATCGCGACCATCTCGGGCGGCGCATCGCCGCGCTCCGCGAGCCACTGGGCCTCGACCAGGCGAAGCGTCTCGTTCGCCGTCCGCCACCAGCCCCAATCGCCGCCGCAGACGCGCTCGACGCGCTCGACCGAGATGCCCGCGGACCCGGATGGGCTGAGCTCGAAGTCCGCGAACAGCG
>JBJMMQ010000052.1:0-11672 GCA_045804705.1 Chloroflexota bacterium | reverse complement strand
ACAGCCGAAGCCTTGCGCGACCTCGGCCTCGCGGTCGAGACGTTGGCGCCCGATCCCACTGCGGTCCGAGCCGATTCCGATTGGCCCGGCCAGGAGATGTCGCGGACGGCGCTTCCCGTCGTCGTCGGCCGGGCTGGCCGGGCCCGCGGACGCCGCCTCATCCTGTCCGGTCATCTGGATGTCGTGCCGCCGGGCGATCCGGACACCTGGACCGTCGATCCGTGGGGCGCGGAGATCCGCGACGACGCGCTGTACGGCCGCGGTGCCTGCGACATGAAGGGCGGCGTGGCGGCCATCCTCGCCGCCGTCCGCGCGCTCGCCGCGACCGGTGACCTCGATCGCCTGGATGGCGAGCTTCTCGTCGCGTTCGTCCCCTCCGAGGAGGACGGGGGGCAGGGGACGCTCGCCGCGATCCGCGCGGGCGTGACTGGCGACCTGGCGATCATCACCGAGCCGTCCAACCTCGACGTGGTCGTCGCTCATGCCGGCGCGATCACGTTCCGTCTGACCGTGCCCGGCCGAGCGGCGCACGCGTCGCAACGGCGCGAGGGCGTCTCGGCGCTCGACAACCTGTTCGTGCTCAGCCAGGCCCTCGCCGCGGACGAGACCCGTCGGAACGAGGCAGAGACCGATCCGCTGATGACCGCCCTCGGCCTGCCATACCCGACGATCATCGGGATCGTGTCGGGCGGGGAGTGGGCATCGACCGTGCTTGACCGGGTGAGCGCCGACGGTCGGTATGGCGTCCGGCTCGGACAATCGGCGGCGGAGGCCGAGGCCGAGCTCCGCGCCACGATCGACGCGGCGTGTGCGGCCGATCCCTTCCTGCGCGACCATCCCGCTTCCGTCGAGATCACCGGCGGCCGGTTCGGGTCGGCGCGGGTGCCATCCGACCATCCTCTTCCTGTCGGGTTGGCCGAGACCATCGAGGCGGTCACCGGGCGGCGTCCGGTGATGCTCGGCGAGCCCTACGGCGCCGACATGCAGATGTTCGTCAATGTCGGCGCGACCCCGTGCGTCATCTTCGGGCCTGGTCACGTGCGTGTCGCCCATAGCGCGGACGAGCACGTCCCGCTCGGCGAGGTCGTCGATTGTGCGCGCGTCCTTGCTGCCTGGGTCCGCCGCGAGCTCGTTCCGGGCGGCTGACACCCTGCGCCTCGTCAGCCGGGAGCGGTTCGCGCGATATCGACCGTTCGCCGGCGGCTCAGGAGCAGCCACGCCGGGACGATGATGAGGGCCGCGCCGAGGAGCCCGAGCGCGGTATAGCTCGCAGCGGCGACGACGATCCCCGAGCCGAGACTGGCCGCTGCCGCCGAGCTCCAGATGAGCGCATCGGTCAGACCCTCGACGCGCGTCCGCTCCGCGAGACCGAGGCCGCGCGTGAGCAGCGTCGACCCAGCCACGAAGCCGAGGTTCCAGCCGTAGCCCAGCAGGAACAGGGCGAGGAACAGGATCAGCCCGCCGTCCGCTGGAGCGAGGGCAGACATCACCGCCGACGTCGCGGTGATCGCAAGCCCGGCGATGATCACGCGAACGCTCCCGAATCTGTCGGTGAGTCGGCCGGAGATAGGCGACAGGGCGAACATCCCGAAGGTGTGGCCGCTGATGACGATGCCGACGGCAGCGAGGCCGTGACCGTGCGCGGTCATGTGAAGCGGGGTCATGGTCATGATCAGGGTCATCACGACCTGGACCGTGATGAGCGAGACCATCGCGATCGGGACGTTCGGGTGCGCCAGGACAGCCCGCAGCGAGACCGCCGTCGATCGGTCGTCGGCGCCGAGGTCCGACCGGTCGGCGAGACGGTACGGGTCCGGTCGAAGCATCGCGAACGACAGGACGGCGGCGCTCCCGACGAAGAGGATCGGCAACAGGTAGGCGCCGGCGAGTGGTGGCAGGCCGATCGACTCGCCGACCTCCCCGGCCCAGGCGACGAGATTCGGGCCGAGCACGGCGCCGAACGTCGCGCCCCACACGACGATCCCGATCGCTGACGCCCGGCGCGATGCTGGGAAGAGGTCAGCGGCCGCATAGCGCGACAGCTGGTTCGAGGCGTTCCCGAACCCGATCAGCACCGAGCCAAGGAGGAGCAGCGGGAACGAACGCGTCACGACCGCCGTAGCCGCCACGAGCGCGCCCGAGACCCCGATGACGTAGCCCGACGACAGCCCGATCCGCCGGCCCCGCGCGACCATCAGCCGCGACAGCGAGGCGGCACCGACCGCAGCACCGAGGACGACCGCGGCACCGGGCGCGCCGCTCAGCAGCGGCGACCCCGACAGGTCCTCCGCGACGATCGTCGCGACCGTGACCGCCGCGATGTGCCCAGTGCTGCCGAGCGCGACGCCGCTGAACAGCACCCTGACCGTTCGCCGACGAAGGTCGTCGAGGCGGCTCAGCGGCAGGTCGAGTGCTGTCGTGTGCATCGCCCGCGAGTATGGTCGGGCTCAGGAGTGCCGGTGCGCCAGTTCATCGAAGCGGCAGAAGGCATTCGCCAGCCGCATCTGTTCGGGTGTCCGCGCGCTGACTCGGAACAGGGCGGGGGAGGCCACCACGACGGCGATGCACCGCGCGCGCGACGTCGCGACGTTCAGCCGGTGGCGGCTGTAGAGGAAGCTCATTCCGCGTGGCGCCAACTCCGGTGTGGAGGTCGTCATGGAGTAGATACTGACCGGCGCCTCCTGGCCCTGGAACTTGTCGACGGTCCCGACCCGCGCCTCGAGTGGCAGCCGCCGCTTGATCTCGCCGACCTGCGCGTTATACGGGGCGACGATCAGGACGTCGTCCCAACCGATCGGCCTCCGGCGTCCCTCCTGGTCGATCCATTCCGCGTGACCGTCGACGAGCGATCGGGCGAGATCGGCGACAGCGTCCGCCTCGTCGGGCGAGGCATTGTCCGCCCCGGTCGTCAGCACCGCGACCTGTCGCGGGCCCGTCCCATCGAGCAGCGTCCCGGCCGCGATGAGGTTCTGCGTGACAAGGTGCGGCTCTGGCTCGAGTCGATCGTCGTAGAAGACTTCCGACGTGAACGAGCACAGGTCCGGGTGCAGCCGCCAGGTGCGCTCGAGGAACAAACCCTGGGTCGGTGGCATCGTGGCCGCGTCGCCAAGGATGTGGGCGAGTGCGGACCGTTCCGCACCAGGCGGATGCGTGCCCTTCAGTGGTTGGTCGAGCTGTTGGGGGTCACCGAGCAGGACGAGGCTGTTGGTCGCCCGAGCGATCGCGATGACGTTCGCGAGCGAGATCTGACCGGCTTCATCGACGAACAGGACGTCGACGGATTCGGTCATCCGCGACGTCGCCCAGAGCCACGATGTGCCCGCCGCGAGGTTCGCGCGACCGTCGTCGAGCCTTGCCTTGACGTCGGTCGCATCCTTGCCGCGCGTGACGCGCTCGTCGTCGAGGACCTGGCCGACCTCGCCGCGCTGGACGATCCGCACGTCGACGCCGTCATCATCGTCGCCGGCGGCGAGCACCGCGGTGAGCATGTTGCCGATCACCTTGTGACTCGTCCCGGTGATACCGACGCGGCGACCCGCCCCGAGCAGTGCCCGGATCATCCGGGCACCCGTATACGTCTTGCCCGATCCCGGTGGACCCTGGATCGCCAGCGTGCTGTGGTCGAGCGAGAGGGCGAGTCGTCGCGCCGCCGAGAGCTCGGTCTCGTCGCTGTGGCGCAGCGCCTCGTCGATCCACTGCCCCGCCCGGGGCGGGAGCCGGAACAGGAGGTCGCGGCCCGCGCGGACGGGTCCATCTGCCTGGATGCCATGGTCGGCGACCCAGGTTCCGAGGTCGATCAGCGCCGCTTGGTGGTCCTTGGTTCGGACCCAGTCGAGCGGGACGATAGCTCGGGGATGCGGCTCGGCGACGGACCGCCGGAGGTCGACGGTCCGCTCCGCCTGGTCGATCGCGACGACCGTCCCGACCGTCCATCGAAACGGCGAGTCATTCGGCCGAGCCTGCTTGTTCCCGGGGTCGTAGACCTCGCCACGAGTGACGTCGTACTCCTGCTCCGGGAACCGGTACCGCCAGATCTGCTTGCCGTTCCGTTCGTCGCCGATCGGTCCGACCGGCTCCAGCATGGCGATGGGGTCGTCCTCGTCGACGAGCTGCTCGGGTGACAGGTCCATCAACCGATGGAAGTCCCACCACATCGACTTGTCCTCGCGCCGGTGCCATCCGAGGAGCTGGGCGAGCAGCCAGGTCGCCTGCTGGCTCTCGGTCCGCACCGTGGGATCGGTCGGAACGACCTCTGGGCCTGCCAACCGCTCGACGAGCGCAAGGACGCGCGCCTCGTTCTCAGTGACCTCGGCCGGTAGCTCGGCGTCGCGGACGACCGGCCTCGGGATAGCCCGGCCGGTCACCGTCGTGAGCTCGTCCCGGCGACCTTCCAGCCAGTCCCGGAGCCTGAAGTTGCTGACCACGTCGTCGCGGTTGTAGCGCTCGATCCGGTCGAGATGATTCGACTCCGGACGCTCGCCCTCGAGGAGTTCGAGCCATTGCTCGAACGCCACGATGCTCGATCCGGCATCGCGCAAGTCGATCTCCCGGACGAAGCCGTAGAAGCCTTCCATCCGCTTGATGGAATAGCTCTCGACGGACGCGCGAAGCGACTGGCGAACGATGCGCAGGAGATCGACGAAGACGCCGCTGCGCAAGAGGCGGTCGACCTCGGCCTCGCGGCTGCCGTAGCGACCCATCAACCGCTTGAGCGCCGTGGGCTCGTAGGGGGCGTAGTGGTAGACGTGCATCGCCGGGTCTCGTTCGAGGCGGTCGATGATGAAGTCGACCAAGCGCTCGAACGCCTGCCGCTCCGCGTCAAGGGTGAACTCGCCGGTCTCGTCCCGGGACCAGATCGCGTGGAAGCTGTCGTCGACGTCCAGCAACCCGAAGAGGTAGTCGAGGCCGTCGTCGAAAGCGTACGGGTCGCCCTCGATGTCGAACGACAGATCCCCCGGCGACGGCGGCGGGAGCGACGCAAGACCGCGGTCGAGCTCGATCTCGGCGTCAGGGTCGGGCAGGAAGAGCTCGTACTTCAACGCCTTCTCGCGACGACCCTCCAGCTGGATCCTGGCCTGCTCGCGGATGCGGTCGAGCGCGCCTCCGCCCACTTCGGCCAAGGGGGGCACCAACGGAAGCCGGAGGTCGCCGAGGGCCTCGAGCGTTCCGATCCCACGGTCGGTCAGCGCGCGGCGTTGTCGTGCGGAGATGCCCGCGACGAAGCTCAGATGATCGTCCTGCCTCCGCCGGGTCGCGCATTCGGCGGCCCAGCGACAGACGTCACAGTGTTCGACGGGCTCCGGGTAGGTGCCGGCAGGAGGGTAGGCAGGTGGCGAGGGGACGGCCAAGGTCGCCAGGAAGCGATCGCGGGCACTCCGGTAGTAGGCCATGAAGTCATCGACGCGGAACCGCTCGACTGCTCGGGCGCTACCCCCGAGGGCGACATGGAGCCACTCCGGTCGGACGCCCTGGATGCGCTCGAGCTGGTCGACGTAGGAGCAGATCTGGAGGATCGCGCTGGCCTTCACGTGCCGGGCCAGCTTCGTGTCGGCCACCTCGTAGTGGTACGGGCCCCAGCGAGAGGGCCGGTCCGGCGCCTCGACCCGGAGGAGGAAATCCGCGTGCCCGCGGAAGGTGCCGTCAAAGAACGTGGCCTGGTAGATGACGTCGGCGCCGGCAGCCATGGCCTCGATCGTCATCGCAGCCGCCGTCCGGAGCTCCTCGCCACGGTCTGCAGCCGAACCGTCGGTTGCGATCGTCACGGGTGATCGGCCCGCTGCCTCGAGGTCCGCGAGGAATCGCGCCTCGTGCTGGAACCCGCGCTTGCGGATGATGTCCAGCTCAGGATCTTCGCGAATCGGCCGCTCGACGAGCCCTGCCTGGGCCGCGATCTCGAGTTGGGTCAGGTGCGCGCAGGCGAGGTAGGCGACAAGGTCCGTGGCGGAATAGACGGGCTTCCCGTCGATGCGATCCATGCTCTCCAACCCTACCAGCGGGCCGTGACAGCTCGCCTGTCGCGGTCGCGTTAGCATCGGGCCGTGAGTCCGCAGCGCAAGGATGCCGAGGGCCGTCCGCAAGCGGCGCCGTCGTGGGAGAGCCTCGTCGAGAAGCAGATCCGCGACGCGATGTCACAGGGTGCCTTCGACGACCTGCCGTTCCAGGGTCAGCGACTGCCGCTCGAGGACGATTCCGCGGCTGGCGACTGGGCCGTGGGCTACCGGATCCTGCGGGAGGCGGGTGCCGCGCCGCCGTGGATCGAATCGGACAAGGAAGCTCGGCGCCATATGGCGGAGCTCGACGCGCTCATCGAGCGGGCGCCGCGGATGTCGCCGCTCTCTCACGCGCGGGCGCGAGCCGACCTCCGCACGATCGTGGCTGCGGCGAACGCCGCCGTCGAGCGTCTCAACTCGGAGGCGCCCACAGACCGCCAGCACCGTCGGCCGCTTGACCTCGACCGCGAACTCGCTCGGCTCGAGGCGGCGTTCGGGCGGCGGTAGCTCCAGACGCGTCCCAGAGACGCAGATTCGGGATCACCGAGCGTGGTCGGGCGTTGGATCATCGTTCGAGACCCCTGTGCCAACGCGTTCGTGAGGAGTCATCGTCGAGCTGCGTCCTGGAGACGCATTCCCGCTGCTTCGCGTCCGAGCAGCGATAGCTCGGAGAGCTGCTCAGTCCTCTTCGACCTCGCTCCGCAGGATGGAGTAGCACACGAGGTCGTGGTATGCGCCGGCGCGGAACTGCGATCCCCGTGCCACGCCTTCGCGGATGAAGCCGGCCTTCTCGAGCGCCCGCTGCTCGGCGACATTCTCGATGTCGGTCTGCGCCTCGACGCGATTCGCTGACGTGTTGTCGAACAAGTACCGTGCAAGAAGCTTCTGTGCCTCGACGCCGTAGCCGTGCCCGCGCGCGTCGGGAGCGAGCTCGATGCCGACATTCCAGGCATCGGAGCCACCGGGCGGTCCATACCCGACGCGGTGCCACGACACGGTCCCGATGGCGCGCGATCCCTCGATGAGCTCGACGATCAGGACGCCGTTGTGCTCGTTCCTGAGCGGTCCCGCGGTCAGGGCGTCGCGATCGACCGGTTCGCGCCCGCCGCCGAAGTCGTTGAATGGAGATGGATCGGCCGACCATGCGTCGAGCTGATCAGCGTCTGCGATGGTCACGTCGCGCAATCGAACCCGTGGCTCGGTCACGCGAAAAGCGCCTCGACGGCGGCCCCGAATACCTCGGTGTGCCGATCGACGTCTGCCGCGGTGGTCGACGGCGACATCAGGGCCATGTTGTGGAACGGAGTCATCAGGATCCCGCGGTTCATGGCCCAGAGGTGGAGGAAACGCTCGAGCTCCGGGTCGGAGTTGGCCCATTGTTCGGCGCCGGTCCGCGGCGGGTCGGGCATGAAGTGGTACTCGGCACGGGCGCCGAGTCGTGTGACGTGCCATGGGACGTGTGACCCCGCGAGCGCGTCGTTGACACCACGCTCCCAGCGCTCGGCAAGCGGGATCATCCGTTCGAAGGCGTCCGAGGTGAGGACCTCGCCGAGGGTCGCCCGCGTGGCGGCCAGCGACAGCGCGTAGCCCGCGAGCGTGCCACCGATGCCGCCGACGTCCGAATCGTCGACCGCGACCGAGGTCGCGACGCGCGCTGCCACCTCCCGACTGAAGCCGTATGCCGCGGACGGGATGCCACCTCCGATGGTCTTGCCGATGACGACGACATCGGGTTCGAGGCCCCAGAGTCGGGTCGCGCCGCCAGGCCCCGCGCAGATGGTGTGCGTCTCGTCGATGACGAGAAGGGTTCCCGTCCTGCGCGTGATCTCGCGCACGGCGGCGTGATAGCCGGGCTCCGGCAGCACGATCCCGACGTTGGTGAGAGCGGGTTCGAACAGGACCGCCGCCACGTCACCATCTGCCAAAGCCGCCTCGAGACCGGCGATGTCGTTGAACTCGACGACGCGCGTCGTCTGCGCGACGTCGACCTGCGGTCCGACCGAGCCCCGGACGGGAACGACGGTCCCCTCGGGGTCGAGCATCGCGATGGCCTCATCCACTGAGCCGTGGTAGCAGTGATCGTGGACGGCGACCTTCGACCGACCCGAGATCATCCGGGCGAGCCGCAGGACCCAGCGGTTCGCGTCCGTCGCCGAGAGCGCGAATTGCCAGGAACCGACGCCGAACCGTCGGCTGAGCTCCTCGCCGACCCATGTCGCGTCCTCGGTCGGAAGCATGTGGGTGATGCCAAGGCGCATCTGGGCTTCGACGGCGGCGATCGTCGGAGCAGGACCATGCCCGGCCATCGCCCCGGTATCGCCAAGGCAGAAGTCGATGTAGTCGTGGCCGTCGACGCACTGGAAGTGCGCGCCAGACGCGCTCTCGACATATGGCGGGAACGGGCTTGCCCACTTGGTCATCCACGGCATGGGCAGCCCGGACAACAGAGCGCCCTTTGCTCGCGCGTGCAAGGCCGCTGACCGGGGATGTCGGTCGGCGAACGCGGCCGTCTCGCTGGCCATCAGCTCGGCGAGTCGCTTGCGATCGAGGATCGGACGGTCCGTCACGCCATCAGGATGGCGGGCAGCCGGGACCGTTGCGCGGTCATCCCGCGCAGCGGGTCAGTTGACGCGGCGGACGAAACCGCAGATATGGCAGGTTGCGGACCCGGTCTCAGGATCGAGATCGAGGAGGCTGGCGCAGCCGTTGGTGCCGCAGAAGAGGCGGCTGTTCGAGGCGGCGTTTGCTCGACGGCGCATGCGTCGAACCGCTTGGGCGCGTCCTGTCACGGACGCTGTCGTGGAACGGGTCATCATCGTTGTGTCTGTCTATGTGCTTTCTGGCGCGCCTTGATCGCGTGATTGGCGATCGGCTGCGCGGCCGGTGGAGCGATCGTGGCTTCATGCCCGCATCGCCTGTGTTCTGGTGTCTGCGCGGGGCCGGGAGCGTGGTTTGGGCGCTCGAACCGGGTCGTCGCGGCGGACGGTTACCCAAGAAGTATCGGCCGCCCGTTCGATTTCGTCAAACGCCCGATGGTCCTGGGCAGGAACAATGCCGCGATGTTCAGGTCTCTTCACCGAAGATTGGTTGATTCTTCCCCCTTTGCGGAGTCAAACTCGCGGCCGTCCGTCGCGCGCACCGTTTCGCGCGCCCGCGATCCGGCGTCGACCCCCAGGATGTCGCCGGCTCATCGTCTGCCGAGGAGGTGAATCCGTGTCGCTGGCCTGGTCCGTTCCAACACGCGCCGCGAGGCTCGGCCTCGTCGCTTCGATGCTGGGTCTCGTGTCCCTCATCGGCGCGGCCCCGGTCGGCGCGGCAGGTCAGATCACGCTGACGACGCCCTATCCCGCGGTGGCTGCCGCTCCCGGCTCGACGGTCAACTTCGACATCTCGATCACGACCGACACGCCGGACCGAGTGGACCTCACCTTGACCGGCGCTCCTGCCGACTGGACCGCGACGTTGCGCGGCGGCGGGTTCACGGTCGATGGCGTCGAGACGGACGGCACCAAGACCCCGACCAAGGTCACCCTCGCGGTGACCGTCCCGCAGGGAGCGACCGAAGGAACGCAGCGGATCGTCGTCAGGGGCGTCACGACGGGAGGCTCCCGCGCCTCGGATAGCCTGCCCGTCGACGTCCGGGTGACGCCGAATGCGGCCGGCGACGTGACCCTGACCACGGACATCCCGAGCCTCAAGGGCGCCTCGAACGCGTCCTTCCCATTCACCCTGACGCTGACCAACTCCACCTCGGAGGACCTGCCCTTCAGTGCGGTCGCGACCGGGCCAGCCGGCTGGACGGTCACGGCTCAGGTCGGATCGTCCGCACAGGCGGCGAGCGTCGTCGTGAAGGCTGGTGCCACCTCGCCCGTGAGCGTGTCGGTGAAGCCGGCCGCCGATGCCGCGGCGGGGAAATACCCGATCGGCGTCGATGTCACGAGCGGGTCGAAGAGCGCCCACCAGGACCTCGAGGTCGAGATCACCGGCTCCTACACGATGACCCTGACGACCGCCGACCAGAGAGTGAACATGAGCGCGACGGCCGGCGGCGTCAGTGACATGACGGTCGTGGTGTCGAACACGGGCACGGCCGATCTCGCGTCGGTCGCTCTGTCCGCCACGGCCCCGAACGGCTGGAAGGTGGCCTTCGAACCGGCCACAGTGGCGGTCCCGGCCGGCCAGCAGGTGCAGGCAGTGGCGCACGTCACGCCGTCATCGGACGCGATCGCGGGCGATTACGTGGCGACATTCAAGGCGACCGCGCCTGAAGTGTCCGCGGACACCGATATCCGGGTCACCATCGAGACCTCGCTCCTGTGGGGCGCGATCGGCGTCCTGCTGATCCTGCTGGTCCTCGGTGGCCTGTGGTGGACCTTCCGCCGGTACGGACGGCGATGAGCGGGGTCGAGGCACCGCCTCGAGCCAGCGACGGTGCGACCGTCCCCGGGTTCGCCGAGCCGCCCGGCGACCGGCGCGAACCGGTCATCCGCACTCGCGGTCTGACCAAGAAGTACGGGACGCTGACCGCGGTCAACAGGCTCGATCTCGAGGTCTTCCCGGGCGAGATCTTCGGCCTGCTCGGGCAGAACGGCGCGGGCAAGACGACCACGATCCTGATGCTCCTCGGCCTGTCCGAGCCGACCGACGGCGAGGCCGCAGTCATGGGCCTCGACCCCGCGTGGGAACCGCGCGAGGTCAAGCGCCGGGTGGGTTACCTGCCCGATGCGGTCGGGTTCTATGGCGGGATGACCGGCCGCCAGAACCTTCGCTACACGGCGAAGCTAAACGGTCTTCGCCGGCACGAGGCCGAGCCGGCCATCGACGAGGTCCTCGTGCAGGTCGGCCTGGCCGATCGAGCGGACGATCCCGTCGAAACCTACTCGCGCGGCATGCGCCAGCGGCTGGGCATAGCCGACGCCCTGGTCAAATCGCCGGATCTGCTCATCCTCGACGAACCGACGACGTCGATCGATCCGCTCGGCGTGGTCGAGATCCTGGACCTGCTCCGGCGGCTGACGGACGAGCGCGGCATCGCCATCCTGCTGTCGAGCCACCTCCTGAGCCAGGTCCAGTCGGTCTGCGACCGGATCGGGATCTTCGCCTCCGGTCGTCTCGTCGGCATGGGCACCGTCGAGGAGCTCGCGAGGACCTTCGGCGACGGCACCGCGGTCATCGAGGTCGCATTCGAGCTGCCGACAGAAGCCGACGTGGAGCGCGCCGGCGCGACGTTGCGTGGCATCCGGTCGGTCGAGTCGGTCGAACCTCCGACCCACGCCGGCGATGCATGGCGGCTCCGCGTGCGCCCGGCCGACGAGGAGGGACGTGTCCGGCAGGACATCCTGCTCGCCGCAGTCCAGCACAGCCTGCGCCTGACCGCGATCCGACCGCTCGTGCCCTCGCTCGACGACATCTACCGGGTCGCGGTCGAGCGGCCGCTTCCGAAGCGCGGCGTCAAGGTCAAGGGCAGGCGACGGCGTGAGGCGATGGCCGCCGCCGGAGCCTCCTCGGCTGCCAACGAGGCGTCGTCCGGGGCCGTCGAACCCGTCGAAGGCGTCGTGCCCGTCGACCCAGCCATCGAACCCGGCGAGCCGGTCGAGACCGGGCCGTTGCTCGAGGAGCGTGACGCATGACCGCCGAGGTGCGACCCGTTCGCCCCGAGCCCCGGATCCCGCACTCGGGCTG
>JBJMMQ010000051.1:0-9706 GCA_045804705.1 Chloroflexota bacterium | reverse complement strand
CCGACATCGATGAAGACGAGCCGAACCTTCTCGGCGCCAACGATGCCGATGACGTTCTCGTCCTCTCCCGAACTCCCGTTGCCCAGCAGCAAGGCGACGGGGCTGCCGTCAACCTGGTCCGGACACGTCTTGGTCCACGTGGGCGCGATCGTCGCGTCGATCCATTTCGCGGGGTGGCCATCGATCGTCGTCGACTCGGGCGCGCTCGCCGCCACGCTCTTGAGGCCGCTCACGTATGTGACGAGGCCGTCGATCGACGTCGGACTACCCGCGACGGCAGCCCCCACGCACGCGGTGTCCTGAGTGACTGCGTGAGGGAGCCGGTAGGCGGAGATGTTTCGAGCCGAGCCATCCAACGGTCCGTCGGCGCCTTCCTTTGCGTAGGCGTCTGACGGGGTCAGGACGAAGCTGTTCGGCAAGTCCGCCGAATTGGCCCAGCCGGCAGGGACGGTGTAGGTCAGCGCCGCCCACTGCGGGATCCAGGACTCTTCTGGTGCAAGCCGCGGAGCGAAGTATTGCGATGGATACGTGCCGGCATCGACGAGATCGCCGAAGCAGGCGGATTCGATGTACTTGCAGCCGACCTTGGCCCAGTCGCCCGACAGCGCCGAAGATCGGACGGCGCAGGCATCGGCGACGAGGGTCATGGTCAGGCGAGTTCCGCTCCCGGACAGTGTCCACGTGTACTCGCCGACATCGCCGACGTTGCAGCCGCCCGCCGCGCCGGTCGACGTCAGCTGAACGACGCGACCGCCGACGACCGCGGCATCCGCCGGCAGCTGGCCCTGGACGAGGTTGTCGTACGGAAAGCGGAAGCCGTCCTCGGTCAACTCGAAGCGATATCGATGTGACGCGAGGAGGCCAGGGACCGTGCGCGGGGGACCGACCCAGGTCGACTGGAGTTCGGACGGGACAGACGTGGTGAGCGCCGTGCTCGGAGCGGTGGAGGTGCTCGCGACGGCAGTCGCCGACGGCGTGGGAGAGACGCCGACCCCGGTCGCCTGGGACGGTCGACTGAGTAGGGACGCTCCGCCGATGAGGACGGTCAGGACGGCCGCTGCGCCGGCGGCGACGGGTAGACGGTTCATGCTGAAGGACCTCCAGGTGGGCCGCGCGAGACGCCGCCGCACCTGCGGTGTCGTACCTGCGGCCTGGAGGACGGCGGCGACGACGCGGTCGGGCGCCTCGTCGGGACCGAGCTCGAGCCAGGCTCGAGCGAGTCGGTCGAAGTCGCGTTCGCTGGTCATGCCGTCCGTCCTTCGTGGACGACCGGTGCCGCGTCGGCCTCGACGGCCGCGCGCAGCACACGTGTCGCATAGTGGAGTCGCGAGCGGGCCGTCCCCGCCGGGATGCCGAGGGTCTCGGCGATCTCGACCAAGGGGAGGCCCACGTGGTGGTGCAGGACGAAGACCGCCCGCTGCTCGACGGTCAGGCGTCGGAACGCCCGGTCGAGTGCATCGCGGTCGTCGATCGAGACGATGCCGTCCGGGGCCGCCGGTCCGTCGACCGGCAGGACACGGACGTTCGCTGCCCATGCGCGCCGGCGCCTGGCCTCGGCGTAGCACGCGTGGACGAGCAGGCGCCTGACCCAGGCTTCGAAGCGATCCGGGTCACGCAGTGTCGGGAGCTGGCGCCAGACGGTGATGAGAGCGCCCTGCAGGGCGTCTTCTGCGAGGACATTGTCGCGAAGGATCCGTGCCGCGAGCGCGTACATCCGGTCGCTGGTCATGTGGACCAGGGCCGCGAATGCCTCGCGATCGCCGTTCTGGGCTCCGACGACGAGATCTCGCACCATCGCTCCCTTGGATGGACGACACCTTAGTGGTGTCACGTACCCATTGAGTGGTGGCGACGACCGGAACGTTCACGTCGTCGCCGCATTGACGCGCCGCGCCTCGTGCGCCTAGGCTCAGGCCCGGGCACCGCGCCACACGCGCGGAGACCCGCGGGATGGAGGGAGTGACAGCATGATTCGGCGGATCACCGGGATCGTCATCGGGGTGCTCGCGTTCTTGTTGGTGTACTGGATCACCGGCCTCGGAAACCCGTCCAATCCGAACCTCGCGCTGGCGGCCCTGATCGGGCTCGTGGTCGCTCTCATCTGGCCGTGGCTGTTCGGGATCTACGCGGTCCGACGTGTCCGGCAGAACCGCCAGAACGAGATCGACCAGGAAGTCCAGAAGCAGCTCGCGCAGCAGCAGAACAATCCACCGTCCTGATCGCTCGACGGCGCGTGGGGCACGCCTGACGGGCGGGTGATCGCGCGCACCATCGACCGGTTCTTCCCTCGCCTCCTGGCCGACGCCCCGGACTTCCGCCGTCTGTGGCTCGGCCAGACGATCTCGGTCTTCGGCGACCAGATCACCCAGCTGGGTCTGCCCCTCGTGGCGGTCCTCACGCTCGGGGCGGACGCGGGCCAGATGGGGACACTGACCGCGGTCGGTGTCCTGCCGCACCTTCTCTTCTCGCTGCCGGCAGGCGTCTGGCTCGACCGGGTCCGTAGCCGCCGCCGGCTGATGGTCATCGCCGATCTCGGGCGCTCCGCGATCATCGCGAGCATCCCTGTCACGTACGCCCTGGGCGCGTTGTCGATGCTCCAGCTCTACGTCGTCGGCTTTCTTGCCGGCTCGCTCTCGGTCGTCTTCGACCTGTCGTGGAACACCGTCTTCGTCTCGGTGACGAAGCGGGAGCGCTACGTCGAGGCGATGTCACTTCTCAACGGCAGCCGTTCGTTGGCCTATGTGGCGGGCCCGACCATCGGCGGGCTCCTGGTCCAGATCCTCGGGGCACCGCTGGCGATGCTCACCGACGCACTGTCATTCCTCGGTTCGGTCGTGTTCCTTCGCCGGATCCGGTCGCCTGAACCACCGATCGAGCCCGAGGCCGGGTCGATCCGCTGGCGCCTCGTCTCGGGCATCGCGTTCGTCCTCCAGGACCCGATCATCCGGCCCTCGATGCTCGCGGTAGCGACGGTCAACCTGTTCACGTTCGCGTTCGGGGCGTTGTTCATCCTGTACGCGACGGGGACGCTCGGCGTGTCGCCTGGGGCCCTTGGCCTCGCGCTCGGGATCGGTGCGGTCGGCGGGTTGATCGGCGCCGTCGTCGCGTCCAGGATCGGTCGACGGATCGGACTCGGTCCGGCATATGCGCTCGGCTGTGTCGTGTTCCCACTGTCGCTGCTGACCATCCCGCTGGCCTCGCCGGAGATGCCGATGGCGGTCATCCTCGGACTGATCATGGCCTCCGAATTCGGCGCGGGGCTCGGCGTGATGATCCTCGACATCAACATCGGTTCGATCAACAACGCCCGGATCCCGGATCTCCTCCGAGCGCGTGCGAACGGCGCGTACCGGTTCATCAACTACGGTGTGCGTCCTGTGGGCGCGATCCTCGGCGGCGTCCTCGGCACCGCGATCGGCGTTCGCGAGGCGCTTGTCGTGTCAGCGGTCGCTGCGTCGCTCGGGGTGTTCTGGATGATCGGCTCGCCGGTCCTCCGGCTCAAGGACCTGCCGGACGCCGCGACGGTCGTCGACGCGGCTTAGGCGCGGTCGGTCACTCCCAGCGGAAGGTGCGGATCGTCAGGCCGATCGTGATGACCGCCCAAACGGCGAGCACCGCGAGGGACCGGGTCAGGTCCCCATCGGCCGACCCAAGAGCCACCCGAAACGAATCCGCGAGGGCGGCCGGGGGGAGCCACTGGGCGAGCGCGGCCAGTGGCTCAGGCAGATGTGACACGGGCAGCACGATGCCGCCGAGAGCGATGAACACGATGAACAGCCCGTTCGCGAGCGCGAGCGTCGCCTCTGCCCGAAGCGCACCAGCCATGAGCAGGCCGAGACCGGCGAACGCCGCTGTCCCGAGGAGCAGGCTCGCGACGAAGACGGGGATCGACGCTCCGGCGCCCGGGCTCCAGCCAAGGACGGCTGCGGCGATGGCGATGAGGAGCACCACCTGCCCGATCTCGACGAGGAGGACCGTTCCCATCTTGGCCGTCAACAGTCCGCCGCGGGTGAGCGGCGACCCGCCGAGACGCTTGAGGACACCGTAGTTCCGCTCGTAGGCCGTCGCGATGCCGAGGTTGACGAGGCTCGTCGCGATGACGGCGAGGGCGAGCGCACCCGGCAGGAGGAAGTCGACGGGGTCGCCGTTGCCGGTGGCCACGACGCCCGCTGTCGCGAAGAACAGCAGCACGACGACAGGGATGACGATCGTGACGAGGACGTTCTCGCCGCGACGGGCTGTGAGCCGCAGTTCCATCGACGCGTGAGCGAGCGTGGCGGACGCCAGTGGTGCGGGGCGACTCACCGGGCGGATCCCTCGCGTCCCGCCGCGATCAGGTCCAGGTAGACGTCCTCGAGGCTGCCGCCCGAGGTTCGAAGCTCCGCGATCAGGCAGTCGGCCCTGGCGCACCACCCGGCGAGCGCCGAGATCAACGACGCGTCAGGGATGGTCCCGTCGAGGCGGTATCGAGCGTCGTCGCCTTCCGCCGCCACACTGAGACCCGGCCGCCCGACGACGAGTGCTGCCTCGAGAGCGGCACGTTCCGTCTCGAGGAGCGTCCTGTCGAGCCGGAAGCGGAGGGTGCGAGCGGTCCGCGCGCGGAGCTCGTCGGGCGTGCCAGAGGCGACGACGCGCCCTTCGTCGATGATCACGATGCGGTCGGCCAATCGCTCGACGTCCGTCAGATCGTGGCTGGTCAACAGGATCGCCGCGCCAGCCTCGCGTTCGGCCTGGATGATCGCCCTGGTCGCGGCGCGGGCCTCCGGGTCCATCCCTGCGGTCGGTTCGTCGAGAACGAGCAGCTCCGGCCGCCCGACGAGCGCGAGAGCGAGCCCGAGCCGCTGCCGCTCGCCGCCCGACAGCAGCCGGTACCGAGTCTCGGCGACCGAGGTCAGGCCGACGAGGTCCAGCAATTCTCCGGCGTCACGTGCGTCGTCGTGGAATCTGCCGTACTGGACGATGGTCTCGCGTGGTCGAGCGCGGGGATCGATGCCCCCGCCCTGGAGCATCAGCCCGACGCGGGCACGCAACGTCCGGCCGCCGCGGGCCGGGTCCGTCCCGAGCACGCTCACCCGCCCGCCGTCGCGCTGGCGGTAACCCTCCACGATCTCGACGGTCGTCGTCTTGCCCGCGCCGTTCGGCCCGAGCAACGCGACGAGCTCGCCGGCCCGGACGTCGAGCGAGACACTGTCCACGACCGCGCGGCCGCCGTAGCGTTTGACCAGCCCCTCGACGACGACCGCCGGGTCGCCCTCGCTCACGACCGGATCTTCGCGAACGAGCGCTCGAAATCGGCGTCGGTCAGCCCACCGACCTGGATGGCCCGGATGATCCCCGCGCCGTCGACGAAGTAGGTCTGCGGTCGGGCCGCCACGCGATAGGCGGTCTTGATCGACTTGTCGGGGTCGACGACGGTCGGCCAGGTTCCGCCGTATTCGTTGACGAACGAGCGTGCCGGGTCGACCGGGTCGTCGGTCAGGACGCCGACAACGGTCAGCCCGTCCGCCGCGTGCTCGGCCACCTTCGACTCGAGCAGCGGGAACTCGTCCCGGCACGGTACGCACGATGGTCCCCAGAAATTGATCACGACGGGCTTGCCGGCGTAGCTCGCGAGGTCGAAGGTCGACCCGTCAAGCGTGGTTCCCGACACGGTCGGTGCTGGCTGGCCCACCGCGGCCCGTTGGCCGCCTCCCTCCTGGCCGGTCCGGACGACCCAGACGAAGCCCAGGGTGGCGACGGCGGCCACGAGCAGGGCCAAGAGGATCGGTCGTTTCGGCATCGTGGTGATCGGCTCGCTCGTAGATCCGCTACTGCAGCGTCGCCGTCCCCTTCATCGACGGATGGACGTCGCAGATGAACGTATAGCTTCCGGCGGGCAGCGCCGGGACGTCGTAGACCTTCTTCGCAGCGCCGTTGAAGATGTCCCCCTTGAAGACGGACGTCCCGCCCGAATCCTTGATGTCGATGTTGTGCGGGACGCCGGGGTCCTGGTTGTCGAACTCGAGCCCGAACGGCTTCCCGCCAGGGGCGCTGAAGGACGTCTGCACGAACTGGATGTCCTTGGCGGCGACGGTCGCGGCGGCGGCCGAACCCCCGCCGCCGGGTGCACCGGACCCGCCGGGCTGACCGGATGCACCCGGTGATGCACCAGGTGCCGCACTCGAACCGGACCCGGCAGGCGCCGGCGGTGCCCCCGACGCTCCCGCCGTACCCCCGCTGACCTCACCGATCGCGAAGGCCGACAGCTGGAGGACGGTCGCGATGACGATCAACACGACCAGGCCACCGAAGAGCACGCGCGGGGTCTTCCCTGCCGGCGGGTTCTCGAGGTGCCCGGTCGTGTCCGCCCGGACCACCTCGCGGTACTCCTTGACTGCGTCGCCCATCCACCCGACGAGCGTTGCGATGAGGGCGATGATCCCGGCGGTCAGCAGCCAGCCACCGAACACCAGACCCAGGAACAGCGCGAACATCCCGAACGCTCCGAGGAACGGGCGCCAGGACGGTCCGGGCATGTGGACGCCGGGCGGCGGACCCTCGGGGATGACCGCCGGAAGCCGAGTCGTCGTGTCGATGCCGATGTCCTTGTCGTAGATCCGGACGCCTTCCGCGAGCCAATAGAGAAGCGTGAGGACGAGTGCGATCACCCCGAGCAGGAGGATCCAGCCGTTGAACACGAGGCCGAGGAACAGCAGGAACGTCCCGATCGCCGCGAAGGCCGGTGCGAACGACGGCCCAGGCATGTGGATCCCGGCCGGCGTCCGGGGTTCGATGCGCCGCTTCCCGCGACGCGCCTTGGGTGCGCTCCTGAGCCGCCGGATCATCCAGAAGAGGACGATCACGACGAGCACGGCCATGATCACCGGGATGACGCCGATGATCTTTCCCCAATCGGGCGTGACGAATTCAGCCGTCAGCTGGAGGAGGCGCGTCCAGATCCGTTCGAGCATCGTTCGTCGGCGTCAGCTGGTGGGATCGTGTCCGGCGACCGTCACTCGTCCGTTGACCCGGCGACGAGGACGTAGGCCATGATCGCCATCGCGACGCCGAGGAACACCAGCATCGTCGTTCCCGCAGCGATGTCGTCGGACGAGACGGTCAGGCCCTGGATCGACGGCACGAACCAGTAGATCGCGCCGATGATGATGAAGATGATCCCGACCATGGCCGCATTGCGCGGGTGACGGAGTGGATGCATGGCGTTCGACTCCTATGCGGCCGGCGTCTTGCCGGGCAGGAGATAGAGGAGCGCGAACAACAGGATCCAGACGACGTCGACGAAATGCCAGTAGAGCGAGGCTCCCTCGACGGCGTCGTAGTGCTTGCCGCTGAACTGACCCAGCATCCCGCGATAGAGCACCACCGAGAGCATGATCACGCCGCCGAAGACGTGGGCACCGTGGAACCCGGTCAGCGTGTAGAAGGTCGTGCCGAACGTGCCCGACGAGAGGGTCAGGCCCTCGTTCCCGAGGATCGCGTAGTCGGTCAGCTGCATCAGCAGGAAGATGATGCCGAGTGCGATCGTCACCGCCATCGCGCGGATGAACCGGGTGCGATCGTCGCTGCGGATCTTCCAGATCGCGTACTGACACGTGAACGAACTCGTGATCAGCAGGATCGTGGCGATCAGTACGAACGAGTACGAGGTCACGCCGTCGGTCGTCACGACCGGCAGCACCTGCAGGTGGAATGGTTCGGATGTCTCGGGGTTGATCGGTGGCCACTGGGCGGCGTTCGCCCGGATGTTGAAGTAGGCCGCGAACAGGCCGCCGAAGAACATCACCTCCGAGGTGATGAACAGGAGCATCCCGAGGACGGGATTGCTGATGCCGCCGTGCGTGTCGTGCGGCATGGAGGCGAGCGGATTGTGCTCGGCCTGCGCCTCGTCGTAAGGCGTGACCGAAGTATTGGTGCTCAATGCTCTGCCACCCTGCCCCACCGGGAGTCGAACACGGGCCGCTCCGACCGGATCTCCGGGAGATGGTCGAAGTTGTAGGCCGGCGGCGGCGAGGTCGTCGCCCATTCGAGCGTGTTGCCTTCCCACGGGTCATCGCCCGCGAGCTGCCCGCTCCGCAGTGACATGAAGACGTTCCAGAGGAACAGCATCATGCTCGCGGCGATCGTGAACCCACCGATCGTCGCGACCAGGTTCAGGTCGTTCCAACCGGCTGTCGAGGAGTAGTCCGCGATGCGGCGTGGCATGCCGGCGAGCCCCAGCTCGTGCATCGGGAAGAAGGTCATGTTGAAGCCGATGAACATCAGGACGAACTGCGCCTTGCCGATCGTCTCGTTCATCATCCGGCCGGTCATCTTCGGGAACCAGTAGTAGAACCCGCCCATCACGCCGAACACCGAGCCGCCGAACAGGACGTAGTGGAGGTGGGCGACGACCCAATAGGTGTCGTGCAGCGCGAAGTCGACCGGCACCGAAGCGCTGAATGCGCCGTTGATGCCGCCGATGAGGAACATCGACAGGAAGCCCAGGGCGAACAGGAGCGGCGTCCTCAGCATCAGCTGCCCGCGCCACATCGTGAACACCCAGTTGAACATCTTCACCCCGGTCGGCACCGCGATGAGGAAGGTCATGATGCTGAAGAACGGCAGGTAGACCGCGCCCGTCGTGAACATGTGGTGGGCCCACACGGAGAACCCGAGCGCTCCGATCGCGGCCGTGGCGAAGATGAAGGCCTTGTAGCCGAACAGCGGCTTGCGCGAGAAGACAGGCAGGATCTCGCTGACCATGCCCATCGCCGGCAGGATCATCACGTAGACCGCTGGGTGCGAGTAGAACCAGAAGATGTTCTGGTACAGGATCGCGTCGCCGCCGCGTGACGGGTCGAAGAACGCGCCGCCGTAGTTGCGGTCGATGAACAGCATGATCAGCGCGCTGGTGATGACCGGCGTGGCCATGAGCACGAGGACCGATGTCACGAGCACGGTCCAGACCATGATCGGCATCCGGAACAGCGTCATCCCGGGTGCCCGCATCTTGAACATCGTGACGAGGAAGTTGATGGCACCGAGGATCGAGCTCGTGCCGATGAGCACGAGCGCCACGATCCACAGATCCTGGCCCGCACCCGTCGCGGCAAGCGCCCGGTCCTCCGACAGCGGCGCATAGCTCGTCCATCCGGCCGCCGCCGAGCCGCCGGTCACGAAGCTCAGCAGCAGCAGGATGCCACCGAGCGGCAGCATCCAGAAGGACAGCGCGTTGATCCGCGGGAACGCCATGTCCGGAGCGCCGATCTGGAGCGGGGCGACGTAGTTCCCGAACCCGACCAGCATCGGGATGATGAACAGGAAGATCATCACCGTCCCGTGCATCGTGAAGATCTGGTTGTAGACGTGCTCGTCGGTCAGGAACTGGATGCCCGGCTGCGCGAGCTCGGACCGGACGAGGAGTGCCAGGATCCCGCCGAGGAAGAAGAAGATGAAGGAGTTGACGACGTACAGGATCCCGATCTTCTTGTGGTCGGTCGTCGTCAGCCATTCGTACAACCCGCTCCGGTAGGTGGTGGCAGCGGGCGTCAGCGCGGTGGTCGCCATCGGAGCTCCTTACTGCACCGTGAGAGTTCCCTCCATGCCGGGCACGCCCGGATGGACGGAGCAGAAGAACTGGTAGGTGCCCGCCGGCAGCGGGTCGTAGCTGTACTGCGTGGACTGGCCGCCGGGGATCGGCTGCTCGTCCTGGAGCGTCGGGGACCCC
>JBJMMQ010000050.1:0-9351 GCA_045804705.1 Chloroflexota bacterium | reverse complement strand
CCCGCCGCTTCCGCGCCGGTCGAAGACACCGCGGGCGACGAGGAGGCAGTGGCGCCCGTCGACGCCGAGCCCGTGCCCGAGCCGACGACGATGGCCGAGCTCATGGAGAGCCCCGATAACGAGGTGAAGAGCCTCAAGCACGGCGACGTCGTCGAGGGAACGGTCGTCCGGATCGACCCGGACGAAATCCTTGTCGACTTCGGCGGCAAATCAGAGGGCGTCGTTTCCAACCGCGAGCTGAGGGGTCGCCGCGGGCCGCGCGAGGCTGACGAGTCGCGCCCGGAGCTGAAGGTTGGCGACGAGGTGCTCGTCTACGTCCTGCAGCCGGAGTCGCCCGAGGGCCACGCAGTGCTGTCGCTGCGGCGCGCGGGTCTCGAGCGCAAGTGGCGCGCGATGCAGGAGCGTTTCGACGCGGGCGAGATCGTCGAAGCCCGTGTCATCGACCACAACAAGGGCGGCCTCATCGTCGATCTCGGCGTGCGCGGCTTCGTGCCGATCAGCCAGATCGTCGACTTCCCGCGCCGGCCGCGTGACGAGCAGCCGCGCGACGCCGCACAGGAGATCGCCGAGAAGCTGCAGCCGTTCGTGGGCCGCACGCTTCGGCTCAAGATCCTGGAGGTCAATCGCAAGGCGAACCGCCTCATCCTGTCGGAGAAGGTCGCGCTCTACGAGGAGCGCCGAGAGAAGCGGGACGAGCTGTTCAGCAGCCTCCAGGTCGGCCAGAAGGTCACCGGCACCGTCCGCTCGATCGCGCCGTTCGGCGTCTTCATCGACCTCGGCGGGATTGATGGCCTCGTCCACAAGAGCGAGCTCTCGTGGAACAAGGTCAATAACCCGGAAGCCGGCTATCGCGTCGGTGAAGAGGTCGAGGCAGAGGTCATCGACATCAACCACGAGCGCGGTCGGATCTCCCTGTCGATCCGCCGCCTCCAGCCGGATCCGTGGCACTCGACCGTGGCCGACTTCAACGTCGGCGACGTGATCGACGGAACGGTCACCAAGCTCGTCAACTTCGGCGCCTTCGTCCGCGTGCGCGACGGGCTCGAGGGGCTGATCCACATCAGCGAGCTCAGCCATCAGCGGGTCGCCCATCCGGGCGACGTGGTCCACGAGGGTCAGACCCTCAAGCTGAAGATCATCTCGCTCGACTCGGAGCGCCATCGCCTCGGGCTCAGCCTCAAGCAGGCCGAGGAGCCGCCCGCGCGTCCCGCGCCCGAGCCCGGAGCAGCGCCGGCCGCTGCCGGTCCTCGTGGCGAACGCCGACCGCGGCCCGAACGCGGCTGGTCGGCATCCGACGCGGTCCAGGAGCCCGAAGGCGGGATCGACAACACCCTCGCGGCTGCCTTCGCCCAGGTCCGCGATCAGCTCGCGGCGTCCGAGGAAGCGCGGGCGACCGCCGATGAGCCGAGCGCCGAGGAGGCGTCGGAGCCTGAGGCTGTCGCAGAGTCGGCCGCCGATGCTTCGCCGCCCGTAGCGGAGCCCGAGGCCGCCGCGGAGACCGCCGCAGAGCCCGAGGCTGTCGCCGAGACGGCCGCCGCGGAGCCTGAGGCTGTCGCTGAGACCGCCGCCGAGGCCGAGCCGGAGGCCGTCGCCGAGACGGCCGCCGCGGCCGAGCCTGAGGCTGTCGCCGAGACGGCCGCGGAGCCCGAAGTCGCCGCGGCAGAGCCAGAAGGCGAACCGGATACGGCCGCACAGCCCGAGCCCGAGGCGGTCGTGGAGACCGCTGAGCCGGAGCAGGAAGCCGCTCCCGTCGAGGAGACGCCAGCCGAGCCCGAGCCCGTCACCGAGACGGAGGCTGTGACCGAGACCGCCGCCGAGGCTGAGCCCGAGGCCGCCGCGGAGGCCGACACAGCCGCCGAGGCCGTCGCCGACGCGAGCGAGCCGGCAGATGGTGAAGCGGCGACTCCCACAACGGATGAGGCCGAGCCGAAGGCCTGATCGCCCGACCTCGAATCTCACGGACGACCCGCCGACGGCGGGTCGTTTCGATTCCTTCATCGGCCCGAGAGATCGGAACCGCCCTCTGCGGCGAATCATCCAGTACTGGAACCCGTCCGGACCGCACTCGGCCGACCCATCGGGGGAGGGCCGATCGGCTGGCTTGTCGGGTCAGGGCTCCGTGCTAGCATGGCCTTCGAGCGCCCCCTGAGACGCTCACAAGGGAACGAACGTTCGACTCGATGGACCGCTTCGACAAGTTCACGGACCGTGCCAGGAAGGTGCTGACCCTCGCCCAGGACGAGGCCCAGCGCTTCAACCACAACTACATCGGCACGGAGCACCTCCTCCTCGGGCTCGTCCGCGAGGGTGAGGGCGTCGCGGCGCGCGTCCTCGAGAACATGAACGTCGAGCTGGCGAAGGTCCGGACCGCGGTCGAGTTCATCATCGGTCGCGGCGACCGGCCGGTCGTCGGGGAGGTCGGGCTCACGCCGCGCGCCAAGCGCGTGATCGAGCTTGCCATCGACGAGGCGCGCCGCCTCGGCCACAACTACATCGGCACGGAGCACCTGCTGCTCGGCCTGGTGCGGGAGGGCGAGGGCATCGCGGCAGGCGTGCTCGAGAGCCTGGGCGTCAATCTGGACAAGGTCCGTCACGAGGTCATCCGGGTCCTGTCGCAGTCGTCGTCCGCGGGCCCCGCCCAGGAGACGAAGCGGGCGAGCAAGACGCCGACCGTCGATGCGCTGGGCATCAACCTCACCGAGGCCGCCCGCGCCGACAAGCTCGACCCCGTCATCGGGCGGGAGAAGGAGATCGAGCGGGTCATCCAGATCCTTGGCCGCAAGACGAAGAACAACCCGGCCCTGATCGGGGAGCCCGGCGTCGGCAAGACCGCGATCGCCGAGGGCCTTGCCCACCGGATCGTCGCGGGCGATGTCCCCGACATCCTGCTCAACAAGCGCGTGCTGACGCTCGACATCGGGTCGCTCGTCGCCGGCACGAAGTACCGCGGCGAGTTCGAGGAGCGGCTCAAGAAGATCATCGAGGAGCTCCGCAACACGAACGACGCGGTCCTGTTCATCGATGAGCTCCATACGCTCGTCGGAGCTGGCGCCGCCGAAGGCGCGATCGACGCCGCGAACATCCTGAAGCCGCCGCTTGCGCGCGGGGAGCTCCAGTGCATCGGCGCGACCACGCTCGACGAGTACCGCAAGTACATCGAGCGCGACGCTGCCCTCGAGCGCCGCTTCCAGCCGGTGATGGTCGAGGAGCCGACCCTCGAGCAGACCGTCGACATCCTCATGGGCATCCGGGAGCGCTACGAGCAGCACCACAAGGTGACGATCACGGACGAGGCCGTTCGGGCGGCCGCGGATCTGTCGATCCGCTAAATCACCGACCGGCACCTGCCTGACAAGGCGATCGACCTCATCGACGAAGCTGCCTCGCGCGTCCGTCTCCGCCACGCGTCCGCTCCACCGACCCTGCGCGAGGCGCAGAAGGAGCTCGACCGCATCACGAAGGAAAAGGACGCCGCGATCAACAACCAGGAATACGAAGAGGCCGCGACGCTCCGCGAAGCGGAGGCGACGGCGCGCGAGAGCGTCGATGCCCAGCGTGCGGAGTGGCAGTCACAGGTCTCCGGCGATCAGCCGACGGTGGACGAAGAGGAGATCGCCCAGGTCGTCGCGATGTGGACCGGCATCCCGGTCACGCGCATCGCCCAGGAGGAATCGCAGCGACTGCTCAAGATGGAGGAGTCGCTCCATTCGCGGGTCATCGGTCAGGAAGAGGCGATCGGCATCGTCTCGAAGGCGGTCCGCCGCGCCCGCGCCGGGCTCAAGGATCCCAAGCGCCCCATCGGCTCGTTCATCTTCCTTGGCCCGACCGGCGTGGGGAAGACCGAGCTCGCGAAGGCACTCGCCGAGGTCATGTTCGGCAGCGAGGACGCGCTCATCAAGATCGACATGAGCGAGTTCATGGAGCGCCACAACGTCAGCCGGCTCGTCGGGGCGCCTCCGGGCTACGTCGGCTTCGACGAGGGTGGCCAGCTGACCGAGGCGGTCCGCCGCAAGAACTACTGCGTGATCCTGCTCGACGAGGTCGAGAAGGCGCACCCCGAGGTCTTCAACATCCTGCTCCAGATCCTGGAGGACGGGCACCTCTCCGATGCCAAGGGCCGACGGGTCGACTTCCGGAACGCGATCATCATCATGACCTCGAACCTCGGTGCGAAGCAGCTCCAGACGAACTCGAGCCTCGGCTTCCGCGCGATGGGCTCCACCGACGCGAACCGCGCCGAGAGCTCGTACGAGCTGATGAAGGACAAGGTCGCGGCGGAGCTCAAGCAGAACTTCCGCCCGGAATTCCTCAACCGCATCGACGCCACCGTCGTGTTCCGCTCGCTGACGGTCGAGGAGATCGCCCAGATCGTCGACCTGATGCTGGCGCGCGTCCGCGACCAGCTTCGGGCGCAGCAGATGTCGCTCGAGGTGACCGAGGCCGCGAAGGAGCACGTCATCAAGCTCGGCTACGACGTGGCATACGGAGCTCGACCGCTCCGCCGGGTGATCCAGAACATGATCGAGGACGTCCTCGCCGAGCAGCTCCTGCTCGGCTCGTACGAACCCGGCTCGACGATCATCGTCGACAAGGATCCCGAGGCGGGCCTCGACATCCACCTCGCCGAGCAGCCGCGAACCCCGGTCGAAGCGCGGTGATCCGCGCCGCCCGACCGGCGGCCTAGGGATGGCGCGGCCGAAGAGCCGCTTCGTCTGTCAGTCCTGCGCCGAATCGTTCCTGCGCTGGGAAGGGCAATGCCCCGCCTGTGGGCAGTGGAACAGCCTCGTCGAAACCGTCGTCCACGACACGCCGCGCGCCTCGCGCTCGACGCGTTCCGTCGGCCCCGCGGGCGGCGAGCGTGGGCCGACCGGACTCGCGTCGATCGCCGATGCGGACCTGCCACGGCTGCGGATCGGCATCGACGAGTTCGACCGCGTGCTCGGCGGTGGCCTGGTTCCAGGGTCGCTCGTGCTCGTCGGAGGCGAACCCGGCATCGGCAAGTCGACCCTCCTGCTCCAGGCCGCGGCCGGGCTGACGCGATCACCGGTCGGCGGCTCCGTCCTGTACGCCGCGGGCGAGGAATCGCCGGGTCAGGTCCGCCTCAGGGCGGCCCGTCTCGGACTCTTGACGGGGTCGTCGGCGGACGGCGTCCGCGTGCTGGCCGAGCACGATGTCGGGCGGATCGTCGACGCCGCCCGGGCCGAGCGACCGATGGTCGTCATCGTCGACTCCATCCAGACCGCGACCGTCGAGGAGCTCGACGGGGCCGCCGGCAGCGTGGGCCAGGTCCGGGAGTCGACGCTTCGCCTCATGGACCTCGCCAAGGGCGATGACATCGCCGTCGTCCTCGTCGGCCACGTGACGAAGGACGGCTCGATCGCGGGGCCGAAGACTCTCGAGCACCTGGTCGACGCCGTCATCAATCTCGAGGGCGAGCGATATGCCGCCCTGCGGCTGCTCCGCGCGACGAAGAACCGCTTCGGCTCGACCGACGAGGTCGGCGTGTTCGAGATGGCCGAAGCGGGTCTGCTGGAGGTCGCGGACCCTGCGCGTGCATTCCTGGCCGATCATGGCGCAGGGGCTCCCGGCAGCATCGTGGCACCGACGCTCGAGGGCAGCCGCCCGCTGCTCGTCGAAGTCCAGGCCCTCGTCAGTCCGAGCGCGTACGGCACGCCCTCGCGCAAGGCGACCGGTGTCGACCCGAACCGGTTGAGCCTGCTCCTCGCCGTCCTGGGCCGGCGCGCGGGGATCGCGCTCGGCACCCACGACGTCTATGCGAACCTCGCCGGCGGGTTGTCCGTGGCGGAACCGGCGCTCGATCTGCCGCTCGCCCTGGCATTGGCATCGTCGTCCCGCGACCGGCCGATCGCATCGGGGACGGTCGCCATCGGCGAGGTCGGACTGCTCGGGGAGCTGAGGGCCGTGGTCGGCCTCGAGCGGCGTCTGCGCGAGGCCGCGAGACTGGGTTATCGGACCGCGATCGTGCCGATCGCCACGGCAGGGCCTGCCGTCACGCCGGTCCCGGGCATCGATATCGTCAGGGTCCCGACACTCCGCGACGCCGTCGCGGCAGCCCTGTCGGAGCATCCGTCGCCTCGTGGCGATGCGGTCCCCGCGATGCTAGGCTGACCGTCCGGCCAGGTCGCTCGCGGCCCGGGGACGCCGGCCACTGCCGAGGGAATCGTTGATCCGATACATCCGACTTCTTGGGGCTGCGCTCGGAGGCGCGATCGGTCTCGTCCTGGCTGCGTCCGGCGGTGGCCTGTTCGCGGACCAGCAGTACGCCGGCGCTTTCCTCGCTGCGTGGGTCGTCGCGTGGGTGGTCGTCGGCTTCGCGATCCTTCCGTACCTCACGGTCGTCCCGGCCAAGTGGCTCATCCGTCGCGTCGAGGAGCTCTCGACCGCCGAGTTCGTGGCCGCGGTCATCGGCCTTCTCCTGGGCCTGCTGATGGGACTCCTGCTCGGCTTTCCGTTGTCTGGTCTCGCTCCTCCATGGGGCACGCTCCTGCCACTCGGCGTGTCGATCTTCCTCGGTCTCGGGATGCTCGGTCTCACGGTCGCCAAGCGGAAGGACCTGCTGATCGCGGCCGAGGCCGTCGGTCTGCTGCGTCCGCCCTCGTCGGAACGCCCCGCCAGGCTCGGCCGCGGCGAGCCCAGGATCGTCGTCGACACGAGCGCGATCATCGACGGCCGGATCGCCGAGATCGTCGACTCCGGCTTCATCTACGGCACCCTCGTCATCCCTCGGTTCGTCCTCGATGAGCTCCAGCACATCGCGGACAGCTCGGACACGCTCCGTCGCAATCGTGGCCGGCGCGGGCTGGAGATCCTGAACCGGATGCAGAAGGAGCCGACCACGCCCGTCGAGATCGTCGAGGACGACGTGCCCGACATCGCCGAGGTCGATGCCAAGCTCGTCGCGCTGGCACTCGCCCGGAGCCGGGTCATCCTGACCAACGACTTCAACCTCAACCGGGTCGCGGAGCTCCAGGGCGTCCGGGTGATGAACATCAACTCGCTCGCGAACGCGGTGAAGCCCGCCGTCCTGCCCGGCGAAGACCTGCGCGTCCGGGTCATCCAGGAAGGCAAGGAGGCAGGCCAGGGCGTCGGCTTCCTCGACGACGGGACGATGATCGTGGTCGAAGGCGGGGCGAGGCATATCGACAAGGAGCTGGACGTCTCGGTCACCCGCGTTCTGCAGACCGTCGCGGGCCGGATGATCTTCGCCCAGCCTCGGCTCGATTGAGCGTCGCGGGCTCCGGCGTCCGGGCCGACACCATCGTCGTCGCGGCGGGCCGATCGAGCCGGATGGGCGGGACCGACAAACTTGCAGCCGAGATCGGCGGACGACCGCTGCTCGCCTGGACGCTCGACGCCCTGGCCGCATCACCGGCCGTCGACCGGATGATCGTCGTCACATCCGAGGAGCGACGGGCTGACATTGCCGCCGCCGCGTGGCTGCCCGACGGCGTCATCGACGTCGTCGCGGGCGGCGCTCGACGCCAGGAGTCGGTCCGAGCCGGGTTCCTCGCGTTCGACCGGAACGGGACGTCGGACGACCAGGGTGTCGTCCTCGTGCACGATGCTGCCCGGCCGCTGGTCGACCCCGCGCTCGTCGGCGCCGTCGCGGAGGCAGTGGCCCTCTACGGGGCGGCCATCCCGATCGTGCCTGTCGCCGAGACCCTCAAGCGGATCGACGGCGACCTCGTCGGAGGGACCGTCGAACGGACGGGCCTCGGAGCGGCGCAGACGCCGCAGGGTGCCCGCCGCGACGTCTTTCGGGAGGCGTGGCGCCGCTTTCCAGCGGACGGCCCCGACACCTTCACCGACGAAGCCGCCCTGCTCGAAGCCTGTAGCATCGCTGTCCATGTGGTCCCCGGCGATCCAGGCAACATCAAGGTGACCCTCCCGGCCGATCTGGAGCACGCAGACCTCGCACTCAGCGTCTCGGCGTCCGCACGGGCGGCCACGCGGACGGGGATCGGACACGACAGCCACCCGTTCGGACCGGGTACGCCGCTGCACCTCGGTGGCGTCGCGATCGAAGGCGCGCCACGGCTGGTCGGCCATTCCGACGGCGACGCCGCGCTCCACGCTGTGTGCGACGCGCTGCTCGGCGCGACCGGGCTGGGCGACCTGGGACGCCTCTTCCCATCGGACGCGCGAACCCCCGCCGGCATCGACAGCGCGCATCTCGTCGAGGAGGTGCGACGTCGCGTCGAGGCAGCCGGATGGCGGCCCTCGACCGTCGACCTGACGATCATCGCGGCGCGGCCGAGGCTTGCCGGTCACCTCGACGCGATGCGCGAGGCGATCGCGGCGCTGCTCGGGATCCGCACGTCCGCGGTGAACGTGAAGGCCTCGACCGGGAATCTGGACGGGGCCGATGGCGCCGGGCGCTCGGTCTCGGCCCTCGCCGTCGCGACCGTCGAGGCTCGTCGATGACCCTCCGCCTCCACGACACGCTGTCCGGCGAGACGCGTCCATTCGTCCCGATGCGCGACGACGGCGTCGGGGTCTACTCGTGCGGGCCGACCGTGTACGGGCCTGCCCACGTCGGGAACTTCCGTTCGTTCCTGTTCGCGGACCTGCTCGTCCGGCACCTTCGCTGGCGCGGCTACCCCGTGACGTGGGTGATGAACATCACCGACATCGACGACAAGATCATCCGCGGCGCGGCGGCGACGGGCGAGGACATCGGCACCCTCGCCGACCGGTACGTCGGGATGTTCCTCGACGATGCAGCGGCGCTCAGGATGACGACCCCCGACATCCTCCCGCGCGCGACCCGACACATCGATGAGATCGTCCAGCTCATCGAGACGCTCCTCGAAGGCGGACACGCATATCGGACCGACGATGGCTCGATCTTCTTCAGGATCGCGTCCTGGCCGGCCTACGGGCGCCTGGCCCGTCTCGACCCCGAGGGTCTCCGGGTGGGGGAGCGGGTCGAGGCCGACGAATACGGCAAGGACGACGTTCGCGACTTCGCCCTGTGGAAGGGTCCGAAGCCGGGCGAGCCGGTCTGGGAGACGCCCATCGGCCCGGGTCGTCCCGGCTGGCACATCGAATGCTCGGCGATGAGCATGGCCCACCTCGGCCCGTCGTTCGACCTGCACACTGGTGGTGTCGACCTGATCTTCCCCCACCACGAGGACGAGATCGCGCAGAGCGAGGCGGCGACCGGCAAGACCTTCGTCGGGACGTGGTTGCACTGCGCCCATCTCCAGGCGTCGGGTTCGAAGATGGCGAAGTCGACGGGCAACATCGCACGCGTCGGCGAGGTCCTCGCGGCTGGGGTGTCGGCGCGCGCATTGCGGCTCGCGCTCATCTCGGTCCACTATCGCGCGG
>JBJMMQ010000049.1:0-3612 GCA_045804705.1 Chloroflexota bacterium | reverse complement strand
CGAGGACGCGCGCCGCTCGCTCGAGCGTGGCGTCAACATCCTCGCCGACGCGGTCAAGGTCACCCTTGGCCCGAAGGGGCGCTACGTGGTGCTCGACAAGAAGTTCGGCGCCCCGACGATCACGAACGACGGCGTGACGATCGCTCGTGAGATCGAGGTCGAGGACGTCTTCGAGAACCAGGGCGCCCAGCTCGTGCGCGAGGTCGCCACAGCGACCAACGACGTCGCGGGCGACGGCACCACCACGGCGACAGTGCTCGCCCAGGCGATCGTGCGCGAGGGCCTGAAGAACGTCACGGCCGGCGCCAACCCGCTCGCGCTCAAGCGCGGCATCGAGAAAGCAGTCGACCTGATCGTCGACAACATCAAGTCGCAGTCCAAGGAGATCAGCGGCAAGGACCAGATCGCTCGTGTCGCCACGATCTCCGCCGGCGACGACGAGATCGGCGACGTCATCGCCGACGCGATCGAGAAGGTCGGCAAGGACGGCGTCGTGAACGTCGAGGAGGGCCAGACGTTCGGCATGGACCTCGAGTTCACCGAGGGCATGCAGTTCGACAAGGGCTACCTCTCGCCGTACATGATCACGGACGCCGAGCGCATGGAGGCCGTCCTCGAGGACCCGTACATCCTGGTCGCGAACCAGAAGATCGGGGCCGTCAAGGACCTCCTACCGGTGCTGGAGCAGGTCATCCAGTCCGGCAAGCCGCTGCTGATCGTCTCGGAGGACGTCGAGGGCGAGGCGCTCGCGACGATCGTCGTGAACAAGCTCCGCGGCACGTTCACCGCGGTCGCCGTCAAGGCGCCCGGCTTCGGTGACCGCCGCAAGCGGATGCTCGAGGACATCGCGATCCTGTCCGGCGCCGAGGTGATCACCGAGGAGATGGGCCTCAAGCTCGAGAACACGAAGCTCTCGCAGCTCGGCCACGCCCGCCGCGTCGTCGTCACGAAGGACACGACGACGATCATCGACGGTGCCGGCGACTCCGAGGCGATCAAGGCCCGGATCAAGCAGCTGAAGGCCGAGATCGAGAACACCGACTCCGACTTCGACCGCGAGAAGCTCCAGGAGCGCCTCGCGAAGCTGGCCGGCGGCGTCGCCGTCGTCAAGGTCGGCGCCGCCACCGAGACGGAGATGAAGGAGAAGAAGCACCGCGTCGAGGACGCGCTCCAGGCCACCCGCGCTGCCCTCGAGGAGGGCATCGTCCCGGGCGGCGGTGTCGCGCTGCTCAACGCCGCGGAGTCCGTCCGGACGCTGACCGAGTCGCTCGAGGGCGACGAGAAGACCGGCGCCCGGATCATCCTGCGCTCGCTGGAGGAGCCGCTCCGGCAGCTCGCCACGAACGCCGGGCTCGAAGGCTCCGTCGTCGTCCAGCAGGTCCGGTCGGCCGCCAAGGGCCAGGGCCTGAACGTGGACACCGGCGAGCTCGAGGATCTCGTGAAGAACGGGATCATCGACCCGACGATGGTCACGCGCTCGGCGCTGCAGAACGCCGCGTCGATCGCGAAGAACATCCTGACCACGGAGGCCGTGGTCGCCGAGGCGCCCGAGAAGGCCGGCGCCGGCGCGGGGATGCCCGGTGGCATGCCCGACATGATGTAAGCAGTCCGCCCGACTGCTCATCGGAGAGACGAAGGGGCCGGCGATCGCCGGCCCCTCGTCGTTCCGGAAAGAGAAACGGCGCCCGGGGAAGGCGCCGTTTCGAGGGGATGTGGGGAGGTGGGTCGCCCAGGTGATCGGCGCCTGGGCGACCCTTCTCACTCCCTCGTCCGGGTGAACCTGCCGCTTCAGCCCACGACGGCCCCGTAGATGTTCTGGTCGAGCCCGCCCGCGTTCGGGCAGTTGTCGGCCGACCACGAGCCGTCCGCGGCCTGGACGCGGCACTGGAGCACGTCGAAGCCGTCGGTCCCGTCGAGCGGGTACCTCGGATCGGTGCCGCGAACGGTGTTCCGAGTATCGGTCCACGTCATCAGCACGGTTCCGCCGACCGCCGAGATCGAGTTGTAGTCCCCGAAGAACGGGATGTCGCGGTTCCCGAACTGCTCGTATTGCGGCATCGTCCGGACAGTGGCCACCTCGTCGGTGGTCCACGTCGTGCCCGCGTTCCCGGACACAGCATGGAACGTCGTAAGGCCGACTGCCGGGTTCGTCGCGGCCCCACATTCGACCGATCCAGGCGGATTGGCGGCGACCCACCGGTTCGAGATCGGCACGGTGCGGAAGTCCCCACCGTTCGGTCCCGCGGCGCAGTCGAAGCGGCTGTCCTGCCAGACGGCGTGGAGCCTTCCGGCGTTCGCGTCGATGTCGGGGAAGAACTGGTGGCCCGTCGCCTGCGTGGGCGTGATCCGCGTCGGGTCGGACCACGCGGTGCCGTTCAGCGTCCGCAGGAAATAGACCTGTCCCTGGCTGCCGACGCCGGGCTCCACGGTGCCGAAGCTCGTCCCGGTGGCCGTCTCGCTGCCGGGCACCGTCGCGTTGTAGACGATGTACGCGGCGGAGGGACGCGACGTGTCGGTCGGGTCGGCCGTGATGCGGGTCTGGCTGTCCTCGCGGAAGAAGACGTAGCCGGACTCGCACACGAACGGGCCGTCCCCGCAGTCGCGCGTGGAGGTCTGCTCCCGCTCGGCCCCGCGCTCGCCCTCGCGCTCCGCGCACTCGATCCCGTCGCCGTTCTCGCAGGCCTCCTCCATCGCCTGCTCGCGAACCTCCGCCGGCACACCGGCGAGGTCGCCGAGGTCCCACGGAACGAACTCGGCGAGGATCCGCGGCTTCGTGAAGGTTGCGCCGCCGTCGGTCGATTTCGCGACGACAACCGCGTCGACCTGGTTGCTGCCGCGGCCTTCGAACGACCGCCACGTGACGTGGACAGTGCCGTTCGCCGACACGGCGATGTCGCAGAATTGGCTGCCGTGCACGCCCTCGGAGATCTTCTGGGGATGCGAGTACGTGCGTCCGCCGTCCGTCGAGCGGGAGAAGAAGACGCCGTTGTTGCCCCCGACGCCGACGAACTGGGCCCAGCAGACGTAGACGTTCCCCCACGGCCGCGCCGCGCTTCCGGCATACGGGCTGGCGACGCCGCGGTCGACCTCGAGCTGGATCTTGTCCTCGAACCTGCCGGCGAACTCGACGCTCGGCGTCCCACGCGCGACGAGCGCGGTCCACCGGTAGTCGGGCGCGGTCGCCGCGACCGGCCAGTCGTAGCGCGCCGCGAAGATCGAGCCGTTCGACGGCCTGGTGCGGTTGAAGCCGATCACACCGTAGAAGACGTGGCCCCAGCGATCCCAGGCCTGGACGGGATCACCGGTGTTGATCACGAGGCAGTGCTGTGGGCTGATGGAGCAATTGCTTCCCTCGGCCGAGGTGTCGGTTGGGTATCCCGGCAGGAGGCTGTTCGTCCAGCTCGCCCCGCGGTCGATCGAGTAGTAGAAGCCGCCGTAGGCGTCGGTCGTGGTGGGGACGGTGCAGTAGTCGTTCGAGCCCGCGGTCATCCGCGTCGGTGTGACGGGGTCGACCGCGGCCGCCGGCTCGTTCTGCTGGCGCTCGCCGCCTCCCTCGTCCGCGGCCGGAGTCGGCGTGGCGACGTCTGGTGCCGGATCGGTGGCGTCGCTGCT
>JBJMMQ010000048.1:0-6958 GCA_045804705.1 Chloroflexota bacterium | reverse complement strand
TCAGCCGTTGAAGACGCGCTCGACTTCCTTCAGTCCCGCTGCGAGGGCGTCGATGTCTTCGCGCGTCGAGTAGACGTTGAAGCTGGCCCGGGCGGTCGCGGCCAGGTCGAGGCGCTCATGGAGCGGCATCGTGCAGTGATGGCCGGCACGCACCGCGACGCCATAGCGGTCAAGCACCTGGGCCACATCGTGCGGGTGGATGCCGGGGAGATTGAACGGGATGACCCCGCCGCGGAGGTCCGGGTCCATCGGTCCGTAGAGCTCGATGTCGGGGACCTCCCTGGGGAGCGTCTCGAGGGCGTACGCGACGAGGTCGACTTCGTGGGCACGGACGGCGTCCATCCCGAGCGCGCCGAGGTACTCGGCTGCAACGCCGAGGCCGATGGCGTCACCGACGGCCGGGGTGCCCGCCTCGAACTTCCAGGGGATGTCATTGAAGTCGCTGCGGCGCAGGTGGACCTCACGGATCATCTCGCCGCCCGACAGGAACGGCGGCATCGCCTCGAGCAGCTCTCGACGTGCCCAGAGCGCGCCCGAACCCATCGGCGCGAGCATCTTGTGCCCGCTGAACGCGTAGAAGTCGGCACCGAGCGCCTGGACGTCGACCGGAACGTGCGGGACGGCCTGGGCTCCGTCGACGAGGACGAGCGCACCCGCGGCGTGGGCCATCTCGATGATCTCGGCGACCGGATTGATGGTCCCGAGCGTGTTCGAGACGTGGGTGAACGCGACGAGCTTCGGCTTGAGCCGGAGCAGGACCTCGAGGACGTCGAGGCGGAGGATGCCGTCGTCCGTGATCGGGATGAACTCGAGGTCGCCGTCGCGCTCCTGGACGAGCAGCTGCCACGGCACGAGGTTGGCGTGGTGCTCCATCTCGGTCAGGACGATGGCGTCGCCGCGGTCGATGTTCCGCCGACCCCACGAGTAGCTGACGAGATTGATCGCCTCTGTGGCGTTGCGGGTGAAGATGACTTCGTGGCTGTCCGGGGCGTTGATGAACCGCGCCACCTTCGCCCGCGCCCGTTCGTACTCGGCGGTCGCCTTCTCGCCGATGGTGTAGATGCCCCGGTGGACGTTGGCGTTGTACTCGCGGTAGTAGTCGGCGACGGCGTCGATGACGACGCGCGGCTTCTGGCTCGTCGACGCGGAGTCGAGGTAGACCAGCGGGTGCCCGTTGATCTCCTGCTCGAGGATCGGGAAGTCGCGCCGGACCGCGTATGGGTCGAGCGTGCGGACGGGCTCGGACGTGAGCGTCATCGCGATCGTTGCCCGCCTAGCGGGCGGCCTCCACGGTCTCGAGGTCGGCACCGACGGGGGCCTGCGGCACGAGCAGGGCCTCGTCCGGCAGCTCGGTCTCGAAGCCGTTCTCGCGCAGCACCGGTCCATACCCCTCGTCCTCGAGACGAAGCGCAAGGTCCTTCCCGCCCGACGTGATGATCTTGCCCTGTGCGAGCACATGGACGACGTCCGGCGTGATGTAGTTGAGGAGCCGCTGGTAGTGGGTGATGAGGAGGACGCCCAGGTTCGGATTCAGCATCGCGTTGACGCCTTCCGCGACGATCCGGAGCGCGTCGATGTCGAGCCCGGAGTCGGTCTCGTCGAGGATCGCCATCTCGGGTTCGAGGACGGCCATCTGGAGCATCTCGAGACGCTTCTTCTCGCCGCCCGAGAAGCCCTCGTTGACGTAGCGCGACGCGAACGCCTCGTCCATCCGCAGCAGCGCCATCTTCTCGCGCATCTTGTTACGGAAGTCGCGCATCGAGACACCACCCTTGACGGCGTCGGTCGGGTCGATGGCCGGGTCCTTGTCGATCCCCTGCAGCCGTGCGTTGAGCGCGGAACGGATGAAGCTCGCGACACTCAGACCCGGGATCGCCGTCGGGTACTGGAAGGCGAGGAAGAGCCCGAGGCGAGCGCGCTTGTCGGGCGAGAGCGCGAGGATGTCGCGGCCCTTCCAGATGACCTCGCCGCCTTTGACGACGTAGGCCGGGTGACCCATCAGGGCATAGGCGAGGGTCGTCTTGCCCGAGCCGTTCGGGCCCATGATCGCGTGGACCTCGCCCTTGCCGACGGTCAGGTCGATCCCCTGGAGGATCTCGCGGTCGGGCGCGGCGGCCGGCGCGACGCGGAGGCCGCGGATGACGAGGTGCTGGTCGGGAGTGGTAGGCGTGGTCACGGTCGGATCGGGGCTCCCTGAAGGGCGGTCGGTTGGATGAGGTCGGCGGTCGCGATGCGCGCCGGGACGAGGTCGGCGAGCGTCATGGAGTCGAGGGCACCGGCGACGGCGTCGCGGACACGGACCCACAGGACGTTGACCGTGCAGCGTGACGACCGATCACACAGGTTCGCGTGTTCGGGGTCATCGCTCGCGCAGAGCATCGGGGCGATCGGGCCTTCTAAGGCACGAAGGACCGCTGCCATCGAGATCGTCTCGGGCGTGCGGGACAGCTCATAGCCGCCGTGCGCGCCGCGCGTGCTCGTCACGAGCCCGGCCTCGCGGAGGCTGACGACAAGTTGCTCGAGATAGGCTCGGGGAAGGTCTTCCTCGGCGGCGATCTCCGCGAGGCTCGCGGGGCCGGTGCCGTAGTGACGACCGAGCTGGACCATCAGCCTGACGCCGTATTCACCCTTCGTTGAGAAGGCGATGGCGCCGCTGCCGTGGTAGGCGAGGCGATGGCTCGAGACGGGCGCGGTGGTGGTCAGGGCAGTGGCCTCGATATCCGAGTGATTTCGTCGGATATGAGTCTACGCGGCAGCGCCTCGGAGCGTCAATCGGGCCGCGGGGTAGTAGATACGAGGGCGCGAAGTTGCGAAGTCCTGGCTCGTCGGTCCTGCGTACGACGCGCTCGTCGCGTCATCCGGCATGTCCGGCTTGCGCACCGAGGCCTCCTATCCCGTTCAGCGGGCTTGACACCAGGTGAAGGGAGAGGAGGCCCACTGACGTCACGAAATGGTGGGGCTCCAGTTGTAGATCCCTAGATGACGACCCATGCCGACGCGTGACAAGGGTTGCTGTGGCGCTTACGATCCCGGGCACGGATCCGTGATACAGACCATGACCGCATTCCAACTGATTCCCCAGATAGGTGAAGAAGCGCCGTTAGCGACCTTGATCGAGGACATCAGCGCGACTTCCCGTGCGCCCTTGGTAAATCCGTCCCACTCCTCTTTGAGCTCGCCGGCCGCAGCGTACTTCGTCAAGTTCCAAACCTCGCACGCGTCGTGGCCGAACGATAGGCCTGCACCGTATGCACTGACCGACAACGTCACGCTACGGCAATTTCCCGAAGTGTCGGACCTCGGCGACCAGTCGTACCAGTAGAACGTCGGTCCACCATCTCGATCGACATGGATCCACGCGCTGTCCGTGTAGGACGCACTGTTTGTGGCGTCCACGGTGGCGAACCCGTGGATATCCCAGTAGTCCCACGCCCCGTCGGTCTCGCCAGTCAGTTTGTGGATGTGGTAGCAGGTGTCCATCCACCCGAGACGTTGCTGCGGGTTTCCGCCATATTTGTAGTACCGGGCGAAGCAGTTACTGCCTCTCAGGTTCCAATATGGGGCCGCCGCCGCGAGCTCTGTCGTCCCGGATCCAGCCAGCGCCTTCACTGAGATCGATCCGCCTCCCGCGAGGTTCGCAAGATCGGCGGCAGAGTAGGTCGAGGGCCCGACTATCTCGCTTCCGTCGGCAGCAACAACGACTCGCAGCGAACTTGCGTCCGTCCTGAAGCCACGTCCGCTAAAGCGATCAGCGGCCGCTCGAGCTGACTCTCTGCCGTTCGTCGTCGCCGTGATGTCGCCAGAACTCCGGGGCGCAGCCGTGACGCCCGGGACAAGTGCGAACGACATCGCAATAGCCGCTATGACCGTTCCGAGTTTACGCACGATCCTTTGCATCCCGTCATCTCCTGTTCGACGTTGGGTCAGCCAAGAGTTCCTTCGGATCAAGTGCGGTGGGGCGCGCTCCTCCGTCATCGGCCGGCCATCACATCGGGATGATTTGTTCGGGCGCCACGCATGAGGACCGTGCTGGACCCCCTGAACGTGATTGCGCCTGGCGTGCCAAGAACCATGGACCCCAAAACTCGCAGTTCGGACCTGTCGCCTAACGCTCCGCTTGGAGCGGAGGATGAGCGTCCGGACTTATCTACGACTTATCTACGCCTCTGCGAGGAGTCGAAGGTCTCTCGAGTCGCGTCCTCGGTCCTGATCCAGAGTCACTCGTGACGTGGTGATGCCGTAGCCACCGCGGGCCGGAGGAAGGGCGCGAGGAGCTCGGTCATGGGTCGGTGCGAGTCAGTCGGAACGCGGCTCGAGGATGACGACCGCCGCCTCGGTCGAGCGCAGAGTCGCGTACGCGTCGAGGTGGGGCGTGTAGCCGCGCCAGATGTCCCAGAGGCGGTCCCGCTCGGATCCGACCGCGGCAGGCCTAGCTCGGACCGCGCGGGTTCGCTCCTCGCCCTTCAGCTCGATCTCGGCGTCGGGGTGGTCGAGAAGGTTGAGCCACCATGCGGGCTCGCCGTCCCCCCAGCCGTTCATCGCCATCGTGACGATGTCCCGGCCGTCCTCGAAGTAGGCCACGATCGCCTCGCGCTCCTTCCCCGTCCGACGGCCCGTCGTCACGAGACGCATCGTGCCCCACTTCCCTGGTCTCGGCGGCCACAGCCCGCGGCGCCCCCCAGTCCCACGGAAGAACGCGCGATGCGCGACCCACGCCGTCCTCACGAACCAACGGGGTGGCATGAACGGGGAGGATTCCTCGCCCTCGTCGTGCGGCGTGCTGGTCATGCTCGTTCTCCCTCTTTTCATGTGGTACGCTCGGCCCGTCCGTACGGCGTAAGGACGCCTCCGTACGGCGTAAGGTAGACCGTACGGCGTAAGGGTGTCAAGAGGGAACTTGGACAGCGTAGAGATCAAGGGTGACAGCGACCAGCGGCGGGCGCCGCTGACCCGTGAGCGGGTCCTTGAGGCTGCGGTCGACCTCGCGGACCGCGAAGGCATCGACGCGGTCAGCATGCGCCGGCTCGGGCAGGAGTTGGGCATCGAAGCCATGTCGCTCTACACGCACATCCGCGGCAAGGAGGACCTGCTCGACGGCATGGTGGACGTGGTCGTCGCGGGGATCCCCGTCGACACCGTCGGCCCCGACTGGCGAGCGACCCTCCGACGGCAGATCCTCGATGCCCGCGGCGTGATGCTCCGCCACCGCTGGGCGGCACGCATCATCGAGACGCGGACTGCGCCCGGACTCGCCACGCTCGGTTACATGGAAGCAGCGACCGGGATCATCCGCGACGGCGGCTTCTCGGTGGACCTGACTCATCACGCGATGCACGTCCTCGGCAGCCGCGTCCTCGGCTTCAACCAGGACCTGTACGACGATTCGGGCACCCCGGACGAGGCTGCCGCGGCGTTCGCCGCGCAACTTGCGAGCACGTACCCGAACATCGCCGCGATCGCAGGCGCGGCGAGCCATGAGGGCGGGCTCGGCGGCTGCGATGACGACTACGAGTTCGAATTCGGGCTCGACCTCATCCTCGACGGTCTCGAGCGGCGGCGCGCCGGGAAGTCGCCCCGGTCCTGAGCGCCGTCAGTCGACGGAAGCGCTCGAGGCGCCTGAGGCCGAGGTGTCCGGGATCACCGGGGCCGGGTGTTCCCCGAGGAATGCCTCGATGATCGTGCGGAAGTGACCGCGCCGTTCGAGCCACGGGAAGTGCCCGGCCTCGGCGACGATCTCGACCCTCGCGCCCGGGATGAGCCCCGCCGTATCCGTCGTGGCCGACTGCGGCATCGGGTCGCCCTCACCGTGGAGCAGCAACACCGGCATGTCGAGGCCCGGCAGCGCGCGTTCCAGGGTGCCGGCCGCGAAGTGCTCGGCCACCGACTCCATCGTCGTCTGCTCGCCTTCGAGCGGGATCTCGAGGCGGAGCGACGTCGGCGGCAGGACGTTGCCGTGGATGTACGAGTACGACGGCCAGAGCGTCATCAGCATCTTCGCCATGAGCGTCGGGTCGTCGTCGCCTTCGGTCTGCCGCGCCACGAGCTCGTCGAGCGAGGCGCGCTCCTCAGCGGTCAGCCGGGCGACCATATTCGCGACGAGCTCCGCGCTCCCGCCGTCCGGGAGGGCTCCCAGCGTCTCGATGAGGATCAGCCCTGTCACTCGGTCGGGATGTGCGACGGCGATGTGCATCGCCAGGTGGCCGCCCCACGAGTGGCCGATCAGCCAGGCTCGCTCCCAGCCGAGCTTGTCGAGCAGCGCGATCTCATCGGCGACGTGGGTCGCGACACTACGCGGTCCCTCGAGCGTGGACGGATAGAGCCCGCGCTGCTGGGGCAGGACGCTGTTGATGAGGCCATCGAGCTCCTCCACGAGCCCGATGATGTTCTCCGCCCCGATACCCGGGCCGCCGTGCAGGAGGACCGCGCCGGGACCTTCCCCGCGCCGCGTCGCGAAGATCTCGCCGCCGGGCACGGCGACTCTCAGTTCCTCGAATCCCACACGCGCCTCCACCTTATGGAGGTCGCACGATACCCGACAAGGCGGTCGCGGGCCCGGTGACGACGAGGGGCTAGTCGGCCTGCGGAGGCCTACCGGCCGCGCTCGAGCGACGTCCCGCGAGGTGCCCTCCGGCCGCGTCGGCCTGGCTCCGTGTGAGGGCCCGTGCCGAGCTCTTCGAGCCGACGGGACGAGAGACGGCGGCCGCCTCCAGCCTCGCTGGTTCGAGCGCCCGTGCGCTGCCCCTGGACATCGGTGCGGCGTTCGGTTGCTTCATCGTCGTCGCCTCAATCCAGCACGAACCAGGACAGGACCGCCGACGAGGTCAGGGTCGTGTTCAGGTAGACCTTGAAGCTCCCTGCAGCCGGAACCACCGCACGGACCCAACGTCCCGATTCGCTCGTCGCGAGGACGGCGAAGACCTTGCTCGACGTGGTGGTGCCCGACAGCGAGATCGTCTTG
>JBJMMQ010000047.1:0-38270 GCA_045804705.1 Chloroflexota bacterium | reverse complement strand
CGCGACGCCGCGGAACGGCTGGTCGACTCGCTGAAGAAATCCGACTCGTCGTCGCATCACCACGACCTCAACTTCGACAGGTGAACCCCTGTCGTCTCTTTGAGTGCGCGATCCTGCGATGCGTTCAATGCTCGGTCTGCTCCGCCGCCCCAGGTTGAAGTTGACTAAGTCGGACTAACTCAGCCGCGATGCAGCCTTCGTTCCCTACGGAGTCGATGTCCTCGGCGCGTGATCGCCGTCCCCCCGTTCTCTCAGCCTCGCGGCGGCCACGCTCCGGGCGGCGGGTCGACGAGACCTCGGCCCCAGACCTCGGGCCCGCAGAAGAACGTGTGAGGTGCGGGACCGGCGAGCGACGTCGGATCGCTCCGCCAGGCCGTCAGCGTCTCGTCCAGCCATGCCTCGATCTCATCGAATCTCGACCAGAGCAGGAATGGCCAGCCGGCCTCCGTGCAGATCCGGACGAGGGACCGCTTCGCCCAGACGACGTCGGAGTAACCCGCGGCGTATCGGTCGCTCTCGCCGTCGCCGATGAACACGACCGCGCGGCCGGCGGCCTGGTGAGCGAGGACTCGGTTCCGCTTGCAGGTGCCGCAGACGAGGCAGATCGGGTGGCCGTTGGGAAACGCGATCGATGCCCTCTGTCCCTCGAAGGTGGTCCGAGCCGTGATCACAGGCAGCTCCCCCACTCCGAGAGCGTCGAGGGCCGGCTGGATGAAGAAGCCGAACCCGTCAGACACGATCTCGATCGGGATGCTCGCCGCCTGGGCACGCCGGACGAATGGCACGAACCCGGGATCGTGGGGCTGGGCGGCAGCCGTCGCGAGGAGGGCGGCCGGTGGCGCGTCGACGAGGCCGATCTCGAACTCCATCAGGCGGCGCGATCCTGCGAGGCCCGCGTCGTACGCCTCCACCTCGGCTTCCCATGCGCCGGGCATGTGTTCAGCCATGACGGTGTCCGAGACATCGGTCAGGGCGACCGTCCCGTCGTAGTCGACGAGGATCGCGAGCGGCGGTTCCCCGGGAAGGAGCGGCAGGACGGCCGGAGCGATCCCCTCGGGCCCGATCACCGCGCGAGGCCGGAGACGGCGCGACTGACCGTGTCACGTCCGGGCCACGAACCGCGCCTGAGCAGCGCGACACCGGCGAGGATGATGGCGCCGCCGACGATCTGGATCGCCCGGATCGGCTCGTCGAGGAAGATCGCCGCCATGCCGACCGCCAGCACCGGGACGAGGAACTGGAGCGCATTCACCCGGGTCGGCCCAAGCAGCTTCACACCGTGGAAGACCACGACGTTGGCGAAGCCCGCGGCCAGCGTCCCCGAGTAGATGATGGCGAACACCACCGGCACTCCGAAGCCCGAGAGGTCGGACGTCGCGAGCTGGGCGATCCCGAGCGGCGCGATGAACAGGGTTCCCGCGAGGATCGCCCAGGTCGTGGTCACGAGCGGCGAGTGGCGTCGCAGGATCGTCGCGCCGAAGACGGTGTAGATCGACCAGCAGGCCGCAGCGATCAGGGTCAGCACGTCGCCGGTCAGCGACACCCCGAGCGACAATCCCTGGCCCGCCCCGATCACGAGCGCGACCCCGGCGAACGACACGAACGCGCCGATCAACTTCACCGCGTTGGGCGTGTCGGCGCCGACTGCCATCGCGAGGAGCGCCGTCATGACCGGCGTCGCGGCGATGAGCAGCGCCGAGTCGCCGGCCGGGATCGACTGGAGCGCGACCGGCCACAGGATCTGGTAGCAGCCGAACCCGACGATGCCGAGACCGAAGATCTTGAGCGTGTCCCCGCGGGGAAGCCGGATCGCTCCCTCGCGCCAGCGGAGCAGGATCAGCAGGGTGATCGCCGCGACGGAGTAGCGCAGGAACGTGAAGCCGACCGGTGGCAGGACGCCGATGGCGCCCTTGACCACGATGAAGTTGCCCGCCCAGAACACCATGACGACGAGGACGCCGAGCTCCGCGAGGCGTCGTTCGCCCTGGGTCGATGCCGGAAGCCAAGCCTTGTTCGTCGCCGGCCGTTCGGCGCCGGACACTCGGACGCCCGCCGTTTCGGCGGGCGTCTCGCTCGATGCGGCGTTCGGGTCGGAGCCGATCAGGCGCCTTCCTGGTCGAGCTCGAGCAGCTCCTCGTCATCCTCTTCGGTGACCTTCAGCCAGACGAAGAGTCCGGCGAGGACCGCGAGCGGGATGACGATCAGCGCGGCGAGGGTGATCCCCAACGCGACCGCGACGGTCTTCAGAGCCTTCATGGGTCTACCTCCCTGCGATCGATGGCGGCTGATGGATGGACTGTCACGTCGTTTGCTTCGTGGCCGACGCGGTGGTCGTTGTGTCAGTGTGCCGCAGACTCGGTCCACGCGCGACCATGTCAGCGATGTCCTCGCGCGTGAACTCGGCCAGCTCGTGTCGGCTGCCGGCCTGTCCGCTCATCAGCAGGCGGAGGACGAAGGCGCCTTCCTGTTCGAAGAAGAAGACGTCACGTGGCTTCTGGTCGTCCATGTATCGCCCGATGACGCGGAAGGCGGCCTCGTAGCGGCCAGCGGGCGTCGCCGGGACGCCGGTCCCCCGCCGAGCGCCGGCCTCTTCCATGAATCGGGCGATGTCCTCGTCGAGGAACGTGAACGTCTCCTTCGACACCGTGCCCATCGTGTCAGACCACGAGCCCGTGCTCGCCCCTGACGACACGAGCCCTTGCACGATGAAACCGTCAGGCGCTTCGAGCAGCAGGACGTCGCGCATCCCGCGCTGGTCGAGGAACGCACCGATCGACCGGAAGACCTCTTCGAAATCCTGGCGCGCACTGCCCTCGTAGATCCGCATCGGGTCGGGTCCCCTCGAAGGATTTCGGGCCGGAACGGGCCCGGTCGAGTGTAACCAGCGCTCCGAAGTGCGACAAGGGTCGGGAGCGTCGGCCGAGGCGCCGACGCACCGCCGATTCAGGGGCGGATGACGTGTCCGGCCAACTCGCCTGCCACCCGCGCGTCGTTGACGATGAGCGCTGTATTGGCTCGAACCGACGCCCCTTCCGTGATCTCTGCGATCCGCGCCAGCAACCAGGGCGTGAGCGCGGGACCAGCGATGCCGGCCACCTCCGCCTCCGCGACCGCGCGTTCGACGGACGCGCGCGCGACGTCGTCCGGCAGGGCGTCGGGAGCCGGGACCGGCACGCAGACCAGGATCCCGCCGCCGAGCCCGCTCCCGAGCTGCATCCGGACGACCGTCGCCGCCTCCGCCACATCGGCGACGGACGCGGGCGCGGCGATCCCCGACGAGCGGGCATAGAACCCGGGGAGCTCGGTCTGACCGATTGCCACGACCGGCACGCCGCGCGTCTCCAGGTACTCCAGCGTGGCCGGGACGTCGAGGATCGCCTTCGGCCCGGCGCACACGACCGCCATCGGCGTCCGCCCGAGCTCCTCGAGGTCGGACGAGATGTCGAAGGTCGGCGAACTACCCGCGAGTGCGCCGCGATGGACGCCGCCGATCCCGCCCGTCGCGAAGACCGTGATCCCGGCGGCGCGCCCCGCGATCATCGTGGCTGAGACGGTCGTCGCCGCCCAGCCGCCGTCGGCCAGCGCTGTCGCGAGGCTCGGGCGCGACGCCTTGCGCACTGATCCCGCGGGGGCCGTGGCGAGGGCGAGGAGCGCCGCGGCATCGAGACCGACGACGAGACGCCCGTGATGGACCGCCACCGTCGCGGGCACCGCGCCGCTCTCTCGAACGGCCCGCTCGGATGCCGTCGCGACGTCGAGGTTCTGGGGATACGGGAGGCCGTGGCTGATGAGCGTCGATTCGAGCGCCACCACGGCCCGTCCGTCGGACAGGGCGTCCTCGACCTCTTCGGCGATCTCGATCAGGGAGGTGTCCATCTGTGGCGGTAGCGTACGGCCGGCCGGCGTCAGCCGAGCGGGAGCTCGGCTCGCACGGAGGTCAGCTGCCGGGCGGCGGTCCTGTGCCCGACGACGGCGGCACGCTGGAGCGACGCCGGCAGCGACCGACCGGACGCCCGCGCGGCGAACCAGCCGACGAGGAACCCGGCGTCGAACGCATCGCCGGCACCGGTCGAATCGGCGACCGTGAGCTGCTCGGTCGCGACCTCGAAGCGCATCGGACCGGCCCCGAGGCGGGACAGAACGGTCGCGCCCTTCGGGCCGCGCTTCACGACGGCCGTCGAGGCGACGTCGAGGAGCCCGTCGACGGCCTTGCCCCCGAGGAACGCATCGGCCTCGCCGGTCGTGGCGAACAGCAGGTCCGGCGCGACGTCCGCGATGAGTGCGCGCGCGGAGCGCCGGCCACCCGCGAGCAGCGGACCGATCGAGGCCAGGTCGACGCTGACCGATGCACCCGCAGCCCGTGCCAGCTCGACGGCGCGGCGGCCGGCCAGCCCGAGCGGCTGGCCGAGCAGCGAGTAGACGGGCAGGTGGACGGCATCGGCGCCGGCGAACCAGGCCGGCCGCAGGTCGTCGGGTGCGATGAGGTCGGCGGCCCCGCGGTCCGCCACGAAGGTCCGTTCCCCACCCGGCGCGACGAGGACGCCGATCCGCCCGGTTCGAGCACCCGCGACTCTCGTGACGTGCGGCGTGACGTGGTCGGCGCGCACCGCGTCCACGAGGGCCCGTCCGGTCGCGTCACGGCCGACCGCGGCGATGAGCGTCGACCGGGCGCCAAGCCGGCCGAGCCAGCGGGCCGTCGTGGCCGCCGAACCGCCCTGGACGAGCGAGACGCGGCCCGGGACGTCCGTCCCGGATCTGAGCGTGCTCGCCGGGGCGAGGACCACGTCGAGCATGAGGTCGCCGAGCACGACGATGCGTACCTGTGACGTGCGCCCGAGGGACCCGGGGCGTGCCGGCCGGCGCGGTCGGGGGATGGGCGGCATCCAAGGAGGATAGCCGGGCCACGACTACAATGACCCTCAAGAAGACCCATCGGAGTGTGACCTCATGACCCTGGCCACAGACCTCGATCAGCTGTCCATCGACACGATCCGGACGCTCTCGATCGACGGAGTCCAGAAGGCGAACTCCGGGCACCCCGGGGCGCCGATGGGCGCGGCGCCGATGGCCTACGTCCTGTGGACGCGCTTCCTCCGGCACGCCCCGACGCAGCCGGACTGGGCGGATCGAGACCGGTTCGTCCTCTCCGCCGGGCACGCGAGCATGCTGCTCTACTCGCTGCTCCACCTCACCGGCTACGGGGTCTCACTCGAGGACCTCGAATCCTTCCGCCAGTGGGGCAGCATCACGCCGGGCCACCCCGAGCATGGCTTGACGCCTGGCGTCGAGGCGACGACCGGCCCGCTCGGGCAGGGGTTCGCCAACGCTGTCGGGATGGCCATCGCGGAGCGTCGCCTCGCGCACGAGTTCAACCGACCGGATGGCTCGATCGTCGACCATCGGACGTACGTCATCTGCTCGGACGGCGATCTCCAGGAAGGCATCGCGTCCGAGGCGGCGAGCCTTGCCGGACATCTGCGACTCGGCAAGCTCATCGTCCTGTACGACGACAACGGGATCCAGCTCGATGGTCCGACCGCGATGGCGTGGTCGGAGGACGTCCCGCTCCGGTTCGACGCCTATGGCTGGCAGACACAGCGCGTTGCCGACGGCAACGACGTCCGTGCCATCGAAGCCGCGATCGAAGCCGCGATCGCCGATGACCGGCCGAGCCTGATCGCGGTCCGGACGCACATCGGCTTCGGCAGCCCGAACAAACACGACAGCCAGAAGGCACATGGCTCGCCGCTCGGCCCTGACGAGGTCCGCCTCACCAAGGAGGCCTACGGGTGGGATCCGGACAAGACGTTCTACGTCCCCGATGACGCCCGCGAGCACTTCCGGGCGGCGATCCCGGCGGGCGACGCACTCGTGGCCGAATGGGAGTCACGGTTCTACGCGTATCGCGACGCGCATCCCGCCGAAGCGGCCGATTTTCGCCGGCGGATGACGCGCGGCGGACTCCCCGACGGATGGGACGGTGACCTCAAGACGTACGAAACAGGGTCCGAAGTCGCCACCCGAAACGCATCCCAGGATGCGATCAATGCCCTCGCCCCACGCCTGCCGGAGCTGTTCGGCGGGGCCGCCGACCTGTCGGAGTCGAACCTGACGGACGTCAAGGGTGAGCCGAACTTCAGCGCCGATGAGGCGGGTCGGAACCTCCGCTTCGGGGTCCGGGAACACGGGATGGGCGGCGCCTCGAACGGGATCGCGTACCACGGCGGCTTCATCCCGTACTGCGCCACGTTCCTCACCTTCAGTGACTACATGCGCGGAAGCGTCCGGCTGGCCGCGCTGTCCGGTCTCCACGTCATCTACGTCTGGACCCATGACTCGGTCGGCCTCGGCGAGGACGGTCCGACCCATCAGCCGGTCGAGCATTACGCGGCGCTTCGGGCGATCCCCAACCTCTGGTTCGTCCGGCCGGGCGATGCCAACGAGGCGGCTGCAGCGTGGGCGCTCGCGGTCGAGCGGACAGACGGGCCGGTCGCCCTCGCGCTCACGCGGCAGAAGCTGCCGACGCTGCCAGGCACCGACCGGCTGGCGCGCGATGGCGTCGCGCGCGGCGGCTACATCCTTCGCGAAGCCGCGGGTGGCGGCCCGGAGCTCATCCTCATCGGCACGGGCTCGGAGCTCCAGCTCGCGGTCGCGGCTGCCGAGGCGCTCGAGGAGGACGGGATCCCGACCCGCGTGGTGTCGCTCCCCTGCTGGGAACGGTTCGATGCCCAGGATCAGGCGTATCGGGACGAGGTCCTGCCACCGGCCGTCCGCAAGCGTGTCAGCGTCGAGGTCGGCGTCTCGTTCGGGTGGGAGCGGTGGGTCGGTGACGAGGGCGCGATCGTCGGGCTCGATCATTACGGCGCGTCGGCGCCGGCAGGGACGATCTTCGAGAAGTTCGGGTTCACCGCCGAGCGTGTCACCGAGGTCGGTCGCGCCGTCGTCCGCGACGGCCTTCGAGGCCGGATCCCGACCGTGGACGGCGGTCATTTCGGGGGTCACCCGACACTGGCGCCAGGCGAGTCCGGGGTCGCCCGGACCGGCGGCTCCGATCCCGGACATTCCTGACCGGATCTCCCCCGTTGCCACGTCGCTGACACGTCCACCCGGACGCATGACGGCAGGCCGCCACCGGAGTCACGGCAGACTGCGGCGATGGACAGAGATCCGCGTGATCCGAGGTATGCCGAGCGCGATCCCGGACAGGTGCGCGACGCGAGCGATGTCGTCGAAGGCGACGTCGGGGAAGGCGCACACCTGATCGATCCGGCCGCCACGGAGGCGCTGAGCCCCGATCTCGAGGCGCTTCCCGCTATCGACGACAAGGAGCCGCCCGACTCGGTCGATGAACGACGACAAGGCAACGACGGGTCCTGACGGCCACGCTGACGCCGGGAATGCCTCGAGCCGTATCCTTCCGACGTGCGTATCGCCTTCGCCGCCGACCACGCCGGAGCCGCTTGCAAGGACGAGCTGATCGTCCGGCTGGGCAGAGCCGGCCTTGGCCACGAGCTGATCGACCTCGGCGGCGACGGGTCCGACCCGACGGACGACTACCCGGATTTCGCGCAGCGGCTCGGGGCAGCGATCCAGGCGGGCGAGGCCGACCGCGGCATCCTCATCTGCGGCTCTGGTGTCGGGGCCTCCGTCGCGGCGAACAAGATGCACGGGATCAGGGCAGCCGTCTGCCACGACACGTACTCGGCCCACCAGGGTGTCGAGCACGACGACATGAACGTCCTGACCCTCGGCGCCCGGATCATCGGGCCAGAGCCCGCCTTCGAATGCGCGCTCGCCTTCCTCGCCGCGACGTTCAGCGGCGAGCCCAGGCATCGGCGGCGCCTCGACAAGGTTCTCGCGATCGAATCGGGCGGCTGACGGGCGGCGTTCGAGGCGTGACCCGCGAGGGCGGCCGGAAGGCTGACCGGCATGGACGCCGAGCGGATGGGCGGCCCGGCGTACCATGGTGGACCACGTTCGGAGACCCTGAATGACCGACCCCGGTTCGACCACTCTCACTGCCCCGCGCTTCGCTCTCGGTGAGGGAAGACCGGCGTTCGACACCGCCGTGGAGCGGGCACGAGCGGACGAATGGGCGACGCGACTCGCCGCGCGTGACGTCACGCTCTGGACCTCGGATGATCGCGTGGGCGAGGCGATCTCCGAACGTCTGGGTTGGCTCGATGCGCCGTCCCACTTCGCCGAGCGAACGGCAGGACTCGAGGGCTTCGGCGACGCCGTCGTCGACGAGGGCTATACGACGGCCGTCGTCGCGGGGATGGGCGGCAGCAGCCTCGCCCCGGACGTCCTCCATCGGACGTTCGGCTCCGTCGAGGGCTATCCGACCCTGCGGATCCTCGACTCGACCGACCCCGCCTTCGTCGCCGCGACCCTCGACGACCTCGATCCGCTCCGCACGCTCGTCATCGTCGCGTCGAAGTCGGGAACGACGACCGAGCCGAACGCCTTCCTTGCGTATTCGTGGGATCGCGCCGAGCGCGCCCTGAAAGCCGTCGCGCACCACAGCTACGAGCACCCCGGCGCCTACTTCGCGATCATCACCGATCCCGGCAAGAGCCTCGAGGCGATCGCGCACCATGACGACGTCCGCGAGGTCTTCATCAACCCGCCGGACATCGGGGGCCGCTACTCGGCGCTGACGTATGTCGGGCTCGTCCCGGCGTCGCTGATCGGCATCGACCTCGACGCGCTGCTCGCGTCGGGGTTGGCGATGGCGGGCGCCTGTCGTGAGCCGGACCCCGAGCGGAACCCGGGCCTGTCGCTGGGGCTCGCCATCGGCACCCTCGCGGCGGCCGGCCGGGACAAGCTGACGTTCCTCCCCGACGACGAGATCGCGAGCTTCGGCGCATGGCTCGAACAGCTCATCGCCGAAAGCACGGGGAAGCATGGGACGGGGATCGTCCCGGTCGACCTCGAACCTCTCGGGCCGGTCGAGGCCTACGGGACGGACCGGGCGTTCGTCCGGATCGCGCTGGCAGGTGGCACGGACGGCGGCCGCGGCGCGCTGGCCGATGCGCTCGAAGCGGCCGGCCACCCCGTCATCCGGATCGACATCGCGGACCCCATCGACCTCGGCGCGGAGTTCGTCCGATGGGAGGTGGCGACCGCCTTCGCGGGCGTCGTCCTCGGCATCGACCCGTTCGACCAGCCGAACGTCGAGGAGGCGAAGCAGCTGACGCGTGACGTGCTCGCGAGCGTCGGGTCGGGGCACGCTCCGGCGAAGACGGCGGATCCGATCGCCGCCGGCGAGGGGCTGACACTTTACGGAGATGCGGCGCTGCGCCTGACCGCGGTCGGTGGCGACGTCACGGGTGAGCTCGCCCGTCACCTCGCTCGACGCCACAAGGACGCATACCTCTGTCTCCAGGCGTTCATCGCCCCGACCCCGGCGCGTGACGAAGCAATCGCACGGATCCGCACGCTCCTGCGGGAACGCACCGGGCGCGCGACGACCGCCGGCTATGGCCCGCGTTTCCTCCACTCGACCGGCCAGCTGCACAAGGGCGGAGCCCCGAGCGGGTGGTTCCTCCAGCTCACCTCGGATCACCCGGCCGACCTCGACATCCCGGGCTGGCCCTACTCGTTCGGGCAGCTCATCGACGCCCAGGCGGCCGGCGACTTCGCGGCGATCGATGGGCACGACCTGCCGATCGCCCGGGTCCACCTCGGGGCTGATCCCGACGCGGGCCTCGCCGCCCTCGAACGGGCGCTCGAGCAGGCCTTCGAGGTCACGCCCGCGCGGCGCGACACGCCGGCCCCCAACGACGCAGCCACGGAGGCCTGACGGCAATGCGCATCGGGTTCATCGGTCTCGGCCGGATGGGGGCGAACATGGTCCGGCGGCTGGTCCGCGACGGCCACGAGATCGTCATCTACAACCGGACCCCGGAGAAGACCCGGGAGATCGCGGCCGAAGGCGCGACCGCGTCATTCTCGATCGCCGATCTCGTCGCCGCGCTCGAGAAGCCACGCGCCGTGTGGATCATGGTCCCGGCCGGCGACGCGACGGAAGCCCAGATCCACGAGCTGCTCGAGCACCTCGAACCGGGTGACACGATCATCGACGGCGGCAACACCAACTTCCACGATGACGTCCGGCGGCACGCGATGCTCAAGGAGAAGGGCATCGGCTACGTCGATGCAGGCACGTCGGGCGGGATCTGGGGTCTCCAGGTCGGCTATTGCCTGATGGTCGGCGGTGACGCGGCCGCGGTCGACCCGCTCGTGCCGATCTTCACGACGCTGGCGCCCGCCGGCGGCTATCTCCACGTCGGCGGTCCGGGGGCCGGACACTACGTGAAGATGGTCCACAACGGCATCGAATACGGGCTGATGCAGGCCTACGCCGAGGGCTTCGAGATCATGCACGCGAGCGATTACGAGCTCGATCTCGGGGGTATCTCGGAGCTGTGGATGCAGGGCTCGGTCGTCCGGTCGTGGCTGCTCGAGCTCGCCGGCCGGGCGTTCAAGGCGAACGGCCCGGACCTCGAGCATCTCAAGGGCTTCGTGGCGGACTCCGGCGAGGGCCGCTGGACGGTCCAGGAAGCGATCGACCACGACGTGCCGGCGCCGGTCATCACGCTCTCGTTGCTGACCCGTTTCCGCTCCCGGCAGGACGACTCGTACGGCGCGAAGGTGCTGGCCGCGCTGCGCAACGAGTTCGGCGGGCACGAAGTCAAGACCGAGTAGATGGCAACGACCCGGGTCAGGACGCGGCCGAAGGATCCGGCGCCGGTCGACGCCCCGCCGGACCAGCCGATCCCGGCCCAGCCATCCCCGCGGCCGAAGGACGCTCCCCTGACGATGAAGGACATGCGCATCGCGCGGTCGGGCAAGCGCCCGTCACGGGCCAGACGCGCCGAGAACGTCCTGCGCGACGGCCTTCGCCTCGAGCGTGTTCCTGACCCCTCCATCGTCGTGCTCTTCGGGGCGACCGGTGACCTCGCCCATCGCAAGGTCATCCCGGCGCTCTACCACCTCTGGCGCACCAACCTCCTGCCGCACGAGTTCATGCTGGTCGCCATCGGTCGCCGCCCGTATACCGACGACACGTTCCGCGCCGAGATCCACACCGCGCTCGAGAAGTACAGCCGGGTCCTGCCGCTCGACGTCGACGCCTGGGAATCGTTCGCCAAGCGGATCGAATATCTCCAGTTCGACTTCGGCGATCCGAAAGGCTTCGACACCCTGTCGGAATACCTGGACACGCACGACGCCGAGCACGGCACGCGCGGCAACCGCCTCTTCTATCTGGCGACGCAGCCATCGCAGTTCGCTGAGATCGTCGGCCAGCTGGGCCGGGTGGGGCTCGACCACGAGCTTCACGAGGGCGGCTGGCGGCGGGTCGTCATCGAGAAGCCTTTCGGCCACGACCTCGAGTCCGCCAAGCGGCTCAACCGCGAGGTGGGCAAGGTCTTCCGCGAGTCTCAGGTCTACCGCATCGACCACTACCTCGGGAAGGAGACGGTCCGGAACCTGCTGGTCTTCCGGTTCGGCAACGGCATCTTCGAGCCTCTCTGGAACCGGCGTTACGTCGACCATGTGCAGATCACCGTGGCCGAGTCGATCGGCATCGAGAACCGCGGCTCGTTCTACGAGCAGACGGGCGCCTCGCGCGACGTCCTCCAGAACCATCTCCTCCAGCTCGTCTGCCTCGTGGCGATGGAACCGCCGGCGACCTTCGAGGCGAACGCGTTGCGCGACGAGAAGGTCAAGGTCCTTCGGGCCATCTCCGCCGAACCGTCGAGTCCGCACGGCGATGTGGTCCGAGGTCAGTACGGCCCGGGCTGGGTCGCCGCGACCAAGGTCCCAGGCTACCGCGACGAGGAGGAGGTCGACCCGGGATCCGAGACCGAGACATTCGTGGCGGCGAAGCTGACGATCGACGACTGGCGCTGGTCGGGCGTGCCGTTCTATGTCCGGACCGGCAAACGGCTGCCCAAGCGCGCGACCGAGATCGCCATCCAGTACCGCGACGTCCCACATCGCCTGTTCAAGGAGGAAGGCGTCGAGCCCGACCCGAACCTGCTCGCGATCCGCATCCAGCCCGACGAGGGGATCATGCTCCGGTTCGGGGCCAAGGTCCCCGGCCTGGGGCTCGACATCCGGTCGGTGACGATGGATTTCACGTATGGGTCCGCCTTCAACGTCGACTCGCCTGACGCATACGAGACGCTCATCCTCGACGCCCTCCAGGGCGACGCGTCGCTGTTCACCCGGGCCGATGAGGTCGAGGAGGCGTGGGGCATCGTCGACCCGATCGTCGGTGCCTGGGCCGACGGACCTGCACCCACCTTCCCGAACTACGACGCGGGGACATGGGGCCCCGACGCCGCGGACCAGCTTCTCGCCCGGGACGGACGCCGCTGGCGGAGGATCTGAGGCGATGACCTTCACGTTCGTCCCGCCGCCGACCGAGCCGACCCTGCGCTGGTCGGCGCGCGCGCACTCGATCGCCGAGATCGAGACCGAGCTCTCGCGCATCTGGGCGAGTCAGGACCTCGCGATCCGGGTCGAGGGCGAGACGACACGCCATATCGCCGCCCGAACGAACGTGATGAACCTGATCGTCGTCGCGCGCCGGCCGGAGTTCGCCGAGAAGTGCGCCGCGACGGTCCAGATGCTCACCGGGCGGCATCCATCTCGTACCGTCGTCATCCAGTCTGCGGACCCGGACGGGCCGTCATGGCTGGACGCGCGCGTGGAAGCGCACTGCGTCATGCCCCGACCGGACGCGCCCGAGACCTGCGCCGAGACGATCCACGTCACGTGCGGCGGGGAAGCCGGCCGTCATCTCTCTGCGATCGCGACGCCGCTGATCATCCACGACCTGCCGGTCACGGTCTGGTGGCCAGGCGAACCCCCGCTCACCAGCCCGTCCGCCCAGGACCTCCTCGCGGGCGCCGATCGTTTGATCGTCGATGGATCGTCGTGGAGCGGCGACGGGTTGGCCCGATTGCGCGAGATGGCCGCGCTCCAGGACTCGACTCGACTCGCGATCAGCGACTTCGCGCTCGTCCGGCAGTCGCGCTGGCGGGAGGCCATCGCGTCGATCTTCGACGACCCGGAGTTCCTGCCCTACCTGCGATACCTCCGCCGGATCGCGGTCGCGTACGGGACACATGACGAGACCGGAACGCTCGGCTCGACCAACCTGGTCAAGCCGATCTACCACGTCGGCTGGCTGGCATCGCGCCTCGGCCTGGCGGTCGAGCGGCCCCTGTCGGTCGGCGGGCGAGTCGCGAGCACCGCACGCCCGGCACGTGGCGCCGGGGGTAGGCCGACCATGGGACGCGGCCTCGTCGCGACGCTCGCGGACGGACGCGGCGACGTCTCGGTCGTGGTCCGGCCGATCATGTCGACGATGCCCGCCGGGACGACGCTCCGGGTCGAGCTGCTGGCGGAGCGGCGGGGCTCGGAGCTCCGTGCCGATGTGACCGCCGAGGCCGAGACCGTCCACGTCCGCGTCTGGCAGGACGGCGTCGAGGTCCTCGACCGCCACTTCCGGGCGCCGCGTCGGACGGACGCGGACCTGCTCACCGAGGCCATCGAATCCGGTGGTCGCGATCCGGTCGCCGTCGGCGCTCTGCGCGCGGCGGCATCGCTCATCCCTGATGGCGGACCGGCGTGAGCGGCCCGAGCGTCATCGTCGTCGCTGACCAGGCGGCGGCGTCGGAGGCTGCAGCCCGGCATATCGCCGGGTCGCTGACCCGGGCCGTCGCGGGGCGCGGTCGCGCGGATTGGGTGACGACGGGTGGCTCGTCGCCGGTCGGGATCTACCTGCTGCTGGTCGCCCCGCCGTTGAAGGAAGAGGTGCCGTGGGAGGGTGTTCACGTCTGGTGGGGGGACGAGCGGTACGTGCCGCGTGACCATCCTTCCTCGAACGCCAAGCCGTTCGACGACATCATGCTCGACATCGAGCGCTCGGTCGGTGGCACCGTGGGCACGCGTCCGACAGGCGTCCCCGTCCCGCTCGAGCACGTCCATCCATTCCGGACCTCCGAGGCGATCGGCCGGGCCGCGGGCGCGACCTGGTGCGCTGAGGCCCTCGCCATGGAGCTCGCGGCCGCCGACATCCCGCGCGAGGACGGTTGGCCCGCGGTCGACCTGATGCTGATCGGCATCGGCAAGGACGGCCACCTTCTGTCGGTCTTTCCCGGCTCCTCGGCCATCGGCGCATCGGAGATCGCCGTCGCCATCCCGGCCCCGACCCACATCGAGCCCCACGTCGAGCGGGTGACACTCAATCCGGCGCTCGTCGGCACGGCTCGGGATGTCCTTGTCGTCGCGACGGGTTCCGAGAAGGCAGGGGCGATCGGGCGGGCATTCGGGCCGCCAGGCGACCCGCGGGAGCTGCCCGCCCGGCTTGCCGTCCGGACCGGCGCGACATGGATCCTCGACGAGGCGGCCGCCGCGGAGCTGCCCGGACGCTGATGGCCGCCACGGTGTCGCCGTCGCGGATCGTCCGTTCTCGCGACGGGACACCGATCGCGGTCTTCACCAGTGGCACGGGGCCGCCGCTCGTGGCGATCCACGGCGCCACCGCGGATCACACCGCGTTCCGTGCGGTCGGACCCTTGCTGGCGACGACGTTCACCGTCCACGCCATCGACAGGCGCGGCCGCGGTGCGTCCGGCGACACCGAGCCCTACTCGATCGAGCGTGAGTTCGAGGACGTGGCGGCCGTGGCCGAGGGACTCGCGGCCGAGTCGCGAAGATCTGTCGCGCTCGTCGGCCACTCGTACGGCGGGCGCTGCGCTCTCGGCGCGGCACTCCTCACCCAGGCCATCGGCCCAGTCGTCTCGTACGAGGGAGCCCCGACCCCGGCCGGGATCAGCTATCACCCGCCCGGGATCGAGGACCGGCTCCGCGCACTGCTTGCTGCCGGTGACAGGGATGGCGCCCTGGCCACATTCCTCGGAGAGGTGGTGGGCATGCCCCCGGCCGACCTCGAGGCCTATCGCGCCGACCCTATCTGGCCGGTTCGTGCTGCCGCGGCCGGGACGATCCTGCGCGAGCTCGAGTCCGAGGGCGCTCCGGTGGCCTCGATCGACGTCCTCGGAGCGGTGCGCCAGCCCGTCCTCCAGATCCTGGGCGGCGACAGCCTTCCCGTCTTCCGGGAGGCGACGCTTGCCCTCGACGCCCGCCTCGCCGACGGCCGGATCGCGGTGATCGACGGCGCCCGGCACGCAGCTCATCACACCCACCGAGAAGCGTTCGTGGGAGCCGTCCACGGGTTCCTCTCGGGACAAACGGATACCATCGACGCATGACGGACACGACGGCATCGGCCCCCGCCTACTCCCCGGGCCTCGAAGGCGTCATCGCAGGCGAGACGAGCCTGAGCTCCGTCGACGGCGAGCGTGGGCGACTGCTCTACCGGGGCTACCGGATCGGCGATCTCGTCGCTCGCGGCACGTATCCCGCAGTCGCGAATCTCCTCTGGACCGGCGAATGGGACGCCGGTCATCACCTGCCCACCGCGCCCGTCCCGGCACTCGTCATGGACGTTCTCCGACTGCTGCCGGCCGCGACGAAGCCGATGGACGCGCTGCGGACGGCGGTGTCGGCCTGGGGCGCGACGAGGTCGCTCTCGTGGCCGCCCACCATCGACGACGCCCGCGCCATCACCGCGTTCGCGCCGTCCGCGCTGGCCGCGTTCGCCCGGCTGCGCGCCGGCCAGGAGCCGGTCGACCCGAACCCCGAGCTCGACCTTGTGCCGGGCTTCCTCTACCAGTTGAACGGCGCACCGGCGGATGAGGGAACGGCGCGTGCGCTCGACGCCTACTTCGTCGTCGGTGCAGACCACGGCTTCAACGCCTCGACCTTCGCGGCTCGCGTGGTCACCTCGACCCGTTCCGACATCGCGTCTGCGGTGACCGGGGCGATCGGCACGATGAAGGGTCCGCTCCACGGCGGCGCACCGTCAGAGGTCGTCGATCAGTTGAGCAAGATCGGCTCGCCCGAGCACGCGGAGGCCTGGGTCCGCGAGGCGCTCGACCGCGGCGAGCGGCTGATGGGCTTCGGGCATCGCGTCTATCGCGCGTACGACCCGCGTGCTGCGGCCCTTCGTGCGGTCGCCGAAGGGATGCCCAATCGTCCCGACTGGCTCGAGACCGCCATCCGTGTCGAGGACGTCGTCCTCAAGGTCCTCGCCGAGAAGCATCCCGACCGCCCCTTGAAGACGAATGTCGAGTTCTATGCCGCGCCGGTCCTCATGGGCGTCGGGCTCAGCCCCGATCTCTTCCCGGCCACGTTCTCCCTTGCCCGGACCGCGGGCTGGACCGCGCACATCCTCGAGCAGGCAGCCAACAACCGTCTGATCCGACCCGATGTCGTCTACGTCGGGCCGCCGGAGCGCGACCTCCCGGCGTAACCTGCTCGAGTGACCGTCGAGGGGAAGGTCTAGGAACGGAGGTCGTCCCATCTTCGAGATGTTCGCGGAGGTCCCCGCGTACCCACTCGTATTCCCGATCTTCTGGGGCGCCTTCGCGATCTTCGCCCTTCTGATGGTCCGGCGCCTGCGCGTCTTCGAAGCCGTCCAGGCGGTCGGTCCCGACCTGCGCGGCGCGATCCCCGCGCGGGCGTGGGGTGTCATCCGCTACGCGTTCCTCCAGAGCCGGATGTTCCGAGAGCGCAGGGTCGGCGCCTTCCACTACCTGCTCTTCCTCGGTTCCACGCTGCTCCTCATCGGGAACATCAACGTCGTCACGGGCGGCCTCGTCCAGCGTGTCGCGTCCTTCCCCTTCGAGGGCCAGATCTGGGTGCTCCTCGTCGCCATCCAGAACGTGGTGGTCATCGGCGTCTACATCTCGCTGGCGTACATGGCCAAGCGCCGGCTGATCGACCGACCGTCCCGCCTGACGCTCGGTCGCACGGGGATGCTCATCCTGGTGATGATCTTCCTGGTCGTCACGACCGAGTTCCTGGCCCAGGCATTCGAGGCCGCCGCGTACGGCGACATCCCGGGGGCCTTCGCGGCGAACGCGATCGCCGTCCCGCTCCGCTCGCTGTCGACCGGCGTGCTCGAGGCCGGGTTCGTCGCCCTGTGGTGGGGCCACGTGGTCGTCCTCGCTGCATTCCTGCTGTTCATCCCGACGAACAAGCACTTCCACGTCTACACGAGCTTCGTCAACATCTACTACCGGAAGCTCGCGCCGCGGGGCGAGCTGCCCAAGCTGGACATCGAGGACGAGAACGCGACCTTCGGGCTCAAGACTCTCCAGGATCTCGGCTGGAAGGACCTTCTCGACGGCTTCACCTGTACCGAATGCGGTCGCTGCCAACAGGCCTGTCCTGCCTACAACACGGGGAAGCCACTCAACCCGAAGACATTCATCATGGGGATCCGGGATATGTCGGAAGGAGCGGAGCACAAGCTCGACATCATCCCGAACTCGCCCATCGTTCGCGACGCGTATGGGCTCGACGACACGACCGTCCCGGCGACGTCACTCGCGACGCCGATCGTCGATACCGCGATCCCGTACGACGCGGTCTGGGACTGCGTGACCTGCGGCGCCTGCGTCGAGGCCTGCCCGGTCCTCATCGAGCATGTCGACAAGATCGTCGGGCTGCGTCGCAACCTCGTGCTCGAGGAGAGCCGCTTCCCGACCGAGCTGACGGGCGCCTTCCGGTCGATGGAGAGCCAGGGCAACCCCTGGGGACAGCCGGCATCGGCCCGTCTCGATTGGACGGCACCGCTCCCGTTCGAGGTCCCGACGGTCGCGGCGATGGCGGCCGACGGCCGCCTCGACGAGCTCGACGTCCTCTACTGGGTCGGCTGCGCGGCGGCCTTCGATACGCGCAACCAGAAGGTCGCTCGCGCAGTGGCGACCTGCCTGCACGCGGCTGGCGTCCGTTTCGCTGTCCTCGGGCAGGAAGAGTCATGCACCGGGGACCCCGCCCGCCGGATGGGCAACGACTACGTCTTCCAGATGCTGGCGATGGGCAACGTCGAGACGCTTGACCGGTACGGCATGAGCAAGCGCACGATCGTCACGGCCTGCCCGCACTGCTTCAACACGATCGGCAACGAGTACGGCCAGCTCGGCGGCCACTACTCCATCGTCCATCACTCGACGTATCTGGCAGGGCTCGTCTCGTCCGGGCGGCTGGCGACGCTGCCGGAGGAGGCTGGTTCTGTCACCGGCGACCACCGACCGGGCAGCGTCACCGTCCACGATTCGTGCTATCTCGCGCGCTACAACAACGTCATCGCCGCGCCACGCGATGTCCTTGGCGCCGCCGGCGTGTCGATCACCGAGATGGAGAAGTCGGGCAAGCAGACGTTCTGCTGTGGGGCCGGCGGCGGACACATGTGGATGGAGGAGAACCGGGGCACGCGGATCAACGCCGAGCGGACGCGGCAGGTGCTCGAGACGGGCGCCGAGACCGTCGCCACGTCGTGCCCGTTCTGCATGGTGATGATGTCCGACGGCCTCGCCGCGGCCGATGGCGGGACCGCCGTCAACGCGATGGACATCAGCGAGGTGCTCGCGGCGCGTCTCGCGGCCGTCCCCGAGGACCGGCGGCTGCCGGTCCTTTGACCCGCCCCGGGCGGCGATGACCCCGGTCGACGCCCTCGCGATCCTCGTCGCAGGCATCGGTGCCGGGGCTCTCAACGCCGTCGTCGGCTCCGGGTCGCTCATCACGTTCCCGACGCTCCTCGCGCTCGGCTATCCGCCTGTCGTTGCGAACGTGTCAAACACGATCGGTCTCGTCCCGGGCGGCGTCAGCGCCGCGGTCGGCTACCGGCGCGAGCTCGTCGGCCAGTCAGGACGGATCCGCAGGCTCGGCGTCGCGGCGGTGCTCGGCGGGCTGACGGGGGCGGCCCTGCTGCTCGTGTTGCCGGAATCGGTGTTCTTCCGGCTCGTGCCCATCCTCATCATCGTCGCCTGCATCCTCGTGGCCCTCCAGCCCCGCATCACCGCCGCCGTCGCCGCGCGGACACCAGGCGACACCGAGCACTCCACGCTCCTTGCCCTCGGCGTCTACCTCACGGCCGTCTATGGGGGCTACTTCGGCGCAGCCCAGGGCGTGATCCTCATCAGCATCCTGGCGATCCTCGTCGTCGACGACCTGCAGCGGCTGAACGGGCTCAAGAACGTCCTCGTCGCGATCGTCAACGGCGTCGCCGCGGTCGTCTTCATGCTCGTCGCACCTGTCTCGTGGCCCGTCGTCGCGCTCATCGCGATCGGCTCGGTCATCGGCGGTCAGCTCGGCGCGATCTTCGGCCGGCGCCTGCGCCCGAATGTGCTCCGCGCTGGGATCGTCGTGGTCGGGATGACGGTGGCGATCAGATTGCTGCTCGCGTGACCGGCGACGGGCCCTAGAGCCAACCCCGCCGCCGGAAGTAGGCAACGAGCAGGATCAGCAGGATGCCCATCATCAGCATGATCCCGAGGAACGCGAACTCCTGGCCCTCGCCCGGCACGGGGACGTTCATCCCGAAGATGCTCGCGATGAGGGTCAGCGGCAGGAGCACGACGCTCACGGCGGTCAGGATCCGGAACGAGTCGTTCAGGCGGTGCGACAGGACCGATTCGTTCGTGGATTCGAGCGCCTCGATGACCTCCTTGTAGTTCTCGAGCGTGTCCCAGATGCGTTCGGCGGCGTCGGAGATGTCATCGAAGTAGATCTCGAGCTCTTCCTGGAGGTAGCGCTGCTTGGTCCGCTCGAGATCGCGCAGGACGGCCCGCTGGGGCCGGACGATGCGGCGGAAGTTGATGATCTCCTGCTTCGCCTCGGAGATGTCGCGGACGATCTCCGATGATCGACCCTCGAAGATGTCGTCCTCGATCCGGTCGAGCTTCATCTCCATCTTGCGAAGCATCGGGAACGAGGCGTCGACGCAGGTATCGACGATCTTGTAGAGCAGGTAGCCGGTCCCCTTCGAGAAGGTCGCCTCGCGCAGGTCCGTCTTCTCGCGGTAGCGCTCGAACATGGCGGTGAGCGGCGGGAGTGGGATGTTCGGCAGCGTGATCAGGTAGTCGGGGCCCATGAACAGGTCGATCTCGGCGGTCAGGATCCGCGACGTCTCCTTCTCGAACATCGGGAAGTGCAGGACGATGAAGACGTAGTCGTCGTACTGGTCCAGCTTCGGCCTGTTGTTGCGCGAGTAGACGTCCTCGTAGTCGAGCGGGTGGAAGTCGAAATGCTCTTCGAGCCAGTCGCGGTCCGCGGTCCGCGGCGACTCGATGTGGATCCAGCGGATGCCGGCCGCCTCGATGATGTCGGGCGCGGCCACGTCGATCGCCGAGATCGCGTCGACCGGCACCGCCTGACGCCGGCCACGGGGCCGCGGCAGTGGGCGCGGGAAGGCGAGGTTCGGCACGTGACCATCGTAGCGCCGCGAACTGCGCGGACTGTCCCGTCCGTCACCCCTTGCGCCCGGCCGAAACCGGCCGTCCGCGGTACCGTACGTTCCCCACCCTCGACCCTGCCCATACGGGATGAGCCTGTGCCCACACTTGGATCGAGCGCGACCAGATGACCGACCTCTCCGCCTACGGAGGCCTCGGGCGCAGCGGGCCTTTGTGGCCCGAGTCCTGGCGACAGCGCCGGCCCGATCTGTCCGCGGGAGGACTTCTCGTTGCCGTGGTCGTTTGGTTGGCGATCGTCCTGCTCGCGCAGCCTGACGGGACTCGACTCGGCACCGGGCAGGAGGCGATCTCCTACTGGGGTCCCGGCCTCGACGCGATGTATGCGAATGCCGCGTGGACGACGACCGGCGCCTATGTCTATTCGCCGGCATTCCTCCAGCTCATCTCCCCGCTGAAGGCCCTCCCGTGGGTCGCGTTCCTCGGGGTCTGGACGGCGATCCTCATGGTCGCTGTCCGGTTCCTGACGGGGCCGCGGCTGTTCGCGATCGGCATCGTCCTCGCGACAGCCGAGCTCGCCGGGGGGAACATCTCGCTGTTGCTCGCAGCCGCCATCGTCGTCGGCTTCCGGTGGCCGGCGGCCTGGGCGCTGATCCTGTTGACGAAGGTCTCGCCAGGGATCGGGCTGCTCTGGTTCGCCGTGCGACGCGAGTGGCGCAACCTCGGCATCGCCCTCGCCGCCACGGCCGCGGTCATCGCCATCTCCGTCGTGATCAAGCCTGGCGCGTGGCTCGAATGGTTCGACGTCCTGTCATCCATCGCCGGTCGTGACCCGACGTGGGCGGCGATCCCGATCCCACTCGCCATCCGCCTGCCGATCGCGGTCGCCGTCGTCGTGTGGGGCGCCAGGACGGATCGACGTTGGACGGTTCCCGTCGCCTGCATGCTGGCCCTGCCCGCGCTGTGGTATGGCGGCCTGACGATGCTCCTTGCCGTCATCGTCCTTCGACAGCAGGAGGAGTCGAGCTTGCTCGCGCCGGCGCCGTCCGACGGCGGACTCGTGGCCGAGCCGGCCGTCAGAACTCGACCGGCGTCGGAGGGTGGTCCGCGGCGCTGAGGTGGTGTGCCGAGGCTGGCTGCCGACGGCGGAGATAGATCAGCACCGCGCCGAACAGGAACACCGATGACGCGGCGACGAACAGCCCGTGGACGCCGGTCGTGGACGCGACGACCGCACCGGCGGCGGGACCGATGATCCCGGCGGCATAGAGCGGCAGGTAGACGAGGTTGAGGGCGGCCGACCGCCGCTCGGGCGGGAGCTCCGTCGCGAGAAGGCCGAAGATCATCGAGCTGACCGTCGCCGTCGCGGCGCCGAGCCCGACCGCGAGGAGCGCGAGGCCCCCGACCGAGCCCGCCAGCGGCATCAGGAACAGGACGACGCTCGCGCCGCCGAGCGCGGCGATGAGCACAGGACGAAACCCGATCCGGTCGCCGACCACGCCGCCGAGCGGCGAAACGAGCGCACCGACGAGGGCGGCCGTCCCGGACACGAGGGCGATGGCCGAGGCGAGGCCTGGCCCGAGCCCGTTGATCCCCTCGACGAGCAGCGGGATGTAGGGCCGGCTCATCTGGATCGCCACGAAGCTGATGCCGAAGATCGTGAAGATCCGGCGGGTGGCGGGGTCCGTGAGGACGCCGCGCAGCGACGCGTAGGCGAGGTCGACGATGCGGCCGCTCGGCACGACCTCGGGGCGGACCTCCTTCGAGCCGAAGGTGACGAGGGCGGCCGTCCCGACCGAGAGCAGGGCCGACAGGGCGAAGACCGGCGGGATGGCCCAGCCGAAGCCGTCGATGAGGATCCCGGCGAGGGCGGGCCCGACGGCGAACCCGACGGGCCCGGATGCTCCGAAGATGGCGATGGTCGTCCCGAGCCTGCGTCGCGGCGTGACGTCGCGGATGCCGGCCAGCATGATCCCCGTGTTGCCGAGCTGGAACCCGATGAGGAGCATCGCGAGCGCGACCTGCCACGGCTCCCGCGCGAGCGCGACGGCGGCGAACACGACCGCCTCGACGAGCGCGCTCCGAACGATGACCACCTTCCGGCTGTACTTGTCCGCCCAGGCGCCCCAGAGCGGGACGAGCGGCATGCCGACGACGAAGATCAGGGCACTGAACAAGCCGATGAAGGAGAGACGCTGTTCGTCCGGCACGCCCATCTCGCGGAGGTAGGTCGGCAGCAGCGCGAAGATCTGGCTGACGCCGAGACCCTCGACCATCGACGTGACCCAGAAGACTGCGACGAGGATGCGCCAGTCCTGTCCTGGTCTGGACGTGGCGGGTTGCCGCTCGGTCAAGGTCGACGCCTGGGGCACGTGCGAAGCCTAGCCGAATCGGTCCGGATCCCTGCCAGGCTCGGCCGCGGCCGCGGGGATCCCGGACACGCGAAAGCGCCCGAAGGAACTGGTGGGGACCTCCGTTCGACGGGTCCGGCGGCTGCGAACAAGTCCGCAGTCCCTGGTCGTCGCCGAGTCCCTCGCTCGCCGGCCTTGCGACCTGCGAACCTGGTTCTCGGGACCGTCCCGAGGATCACTCCTCGAACCGGTCTGGCGGTTCAACCTGCCCCTTCGGGCAAGACGAAATGTACGGCCGGAGGCCTACAGCCCACAACGGGCTTGTCCACGAACTTGCAAGACTTTTGGTCGAACTTATCCCCGAACTTGTGATGACTGTGGACGGTCTGTGGATACACTCCGTCGGGAGGTTGTGCGGTGAACCGTCTGCTCGCTCGACTCGTCGCTTCCCAGGACGGCTGGGCACGCCCGTTCGGTGACTTCAACCATCGCTGGCTGAATGCCCTCTTCCGGCCGATCCGGCCGCTGAAGGACTTCCTGAACGGGACCTGGCTCGGTCACCCCGTCCATCCAGCCGTGACGGACCTGCCGATCGGTGCACTGCTCCTGGCCGTCATCCTCGATCTGGCGGGCCAGAACGCAGCCGCCGACATCGCGATCGCCGCGACGGTCCTGTTCATGCTCGGAGCTGCGGTCACGGGTTTCGCTGATTACACCGACACCGACGGGACGGCGCGCACTCGTGCGACCTCGCACGCGACGCTGATGGTCATCGCCCTCCTGCTGCTTCTCGTCTCCCTGGGCCTGCGCGCCGGTGGCGATGCCAACCGCAGCGTCGCCGTCGCGCTCGGGATCATCGCCTTCCTGATCGTCGCGGCCGGCGCATTCATCGGCGGCGACGTCGTCTACGTGCTGGGCAACATGGTCAGCCGGCATGCGTGGCGCGGCGCGGGGACGAAGTGGATCCGGCTCGATGTCGGCGGCGTCATCGACCTGATGCAGCTCCCCGAGGCGACGCCGACGAAGGCCAAGGCGGGCATCAACGACCTGGTGCTGGTGCGCACGGGCGCGACGGTCAGCGCCCTCCATTCCGTCTGTGCCCATGCGGGCGGGCCCCTCGCGGAAGGATCCGTCGTGGACGGGTGCATCGAGTGCCCATGGCATGCATCGCGCTTCCGGTTGAGCGATGGGCAGCTCCGCCAGGGACCGTCGGTCTACGACCAGCCGGCATACGAGATCCGCGCCGCCGAGGCCGGCGGGTTCGAGGTTCGACGCCGGGCGTAGCCATCGGCCATCATCGCCCGGTGGTCGAGATCCTCGTTCCCGATCCGAGCCTCGTCGTCCTCGTCGGTGCGGCCGGGGCAGGCAAGTCGACCTTCGCCGCACGCCATTTCGACGCCGCCGAGATCCTGTCCTCCGACCGCTATCGCGAGATCGTGTCCGGTGACGAGACCGACCAGCGAGCGACACGGGCCGCCTTCGGCAGGCTGCATCGCGATCTCGCGCGACGATTGGCCGACCGGCGTCTGGCCGTCGTGGACGCGACGAACGTCGAATCCTGGGCGCGGCGGACGCTCGTCCGGCGAGCGAGTGTGGCGGCGGTGCCGGCCCTCGCGATCGTCCTGGACCTGCCTGCCGCGACCGTCCTCGCGCGGAACGCGGCTCGGACCTCCCGGTTCGTCGACGTGCCGGTCGTCGTACGGCACCTCGCGAGGCTCCGGCGCGGTCTCGACGGCCCGGCGCCGCCGATCCTCGCCGAGGGCTTCGCGACGGTCGTGATCATCCGTGACGCCGTCGAGGTGGACGACACCACGATCCGCCGGTGGTCGCGGGCGCCGATGGACCTACCCCGCTGATCCGAGACCGATGCACGCGATGGCGGCCGCGGCGAGGCCGATCCCGATCGCGTGCGAGGGCGTCACCCGCTCGCGCAGGAAGACCGAGGCGAGGATGACGGTCGTCACCGGATAAAGCGATGACAGGACCGCGGCGACGGCGAGCGAGCCCGCTTGGACCGCCAGGACGAAGGACGCGTTCCCGGCCATGTCGAGTGCCCCGACGGCGGTCATCGACGGGAGGAGCTCTCGCTTCGCCCGCCACCGGGAACGGGTGACGAGGATGACCGCGGCGAGCATGACTCCCTCGAGGCCGCGGATGAGCGCTAGTGCTCCGAACGCATGACCGTCGCTGATCTGGGCGAGGCAGATGCTGAAGGCGCCGAGGCCGACGCCACCGATCAGCGCGAATCGCATGCCCGATGGCCCGGCGTCCGTGCCATCGTCTGGCACGCGCGAGACGAGGACGACCGCGGCGATCGCGAGGACGATGCCGGCCACGACCAACGTCCCGGGCACGCCCTCGAGAAGGATGCCCGCGCCCACCGGGATGAGCGCCGCGAGCACGCCGGTGATCGGCGCAACGACTCCCATCCGGCCGACGGACAGACCGTGGTAGAGCGCGGTGATCCCGACGCCGCCTGCCACGGCGGCGACGACGCTCCATCCGACGTCCTCGGTGACCAGGAGCGTCTCACCGACCACGAGCGCCAGGAGGAGCGCGATGCTCATCCCGACGACCTGCGACACGAGGACGACACCGAAGACCGGCGTCCGCCGAGACAGGAGTCCGCCACCGAAGTCGCCACCGCCCCAGACGAGCGCCGAGAACAGGCCGAGAAGGACCGTGGCCATGGATCAGAGCCCGCCTGATTCAGGCAGACACGCCGACGGTGACGGGAGTCGGAGCTGCCACATCGACGACCGTCGGGCCGTCGAGGACGACGACCGCGTCCGCGGCGTCGTCGTACCGCGGCGAGCAGGTGAGATAGATGACCTGGAAGTCGGACGCGATCGTCCTCAAGAGGTCGAGCGCCCGCGCCGCGCGCGCATCGTCGAGGGTCACGAACGGGTCGTCGAACACGAGCGGTGGCCGCCGGTCACCCGTCACGAGCCGGACCAGCCCGAGCCGGGCGACGAGGAACACGACATCGAGCGTGCCCTGGCTCAACGACGAGACCGCCACCCAGTCGTCCTTCTCGGGTGCGTGCACCTCGATGTCGAGCGTCTTGTCATTGACGCGCACGCGTCGGTAGCGCCCTCCGGTGACTGTCGCGAGGTCGCGGACCATGTGCTCCTCGAGGTAGAGCGTCGCCGTCTTCATCGTCGCCTGCTCGGCTCGGTCGACGGCGGCGAGCGTGATCGCGAATACGCGCTGGCGGCGCTCGGATGCGGACAGCTGCTCGCGCCATGCCGCCAGCCGCTCGGCCTGCCCTGCGACCTGCTCGGCGTCGACGCCGTTCGCCTCGACGCGTGCCCGGGCGTTGGCCTCGTCGTCGCGGGCACGTTCGACGGCGCCCTCGGCGTCCCGCACCTCGACCTCCAGGCGCTCGCGGGCGCGGGGCTCCTTGGCGATCGGTCCCAGCGCTTCGAGCGCGCTCGTCTTCTGCGAGATCTCGAGCGCGGCGGCATCGCGTCGGGCGGGCAGTTCGTCGGCAGCCTCGGTGCCGACGAGGCCCCGAAGCTGGGCGGTGAGCCTGTCGATCTGGCCGGCGTGCGCTTCCTCGCGCGAGAGCAGGTCTTCGGCCGACGCGAGATCCGTCAGCCTGAGCGTGCCGAGCTGCGCGGCCGCCGCGGCCTCGGCGTCCTTCAGCTCCGCTTCCATGTCGGACCGCCCGCGCAGCCGTCGGTCGATCTCGACGTCGCGCAACTCGGCCTGCATCCGGTAGCTCCGGCGCAACCACAGGGCGACGCCGGCGAGGACGAGCCCGATCGCCCCGATGGCGGCGCCGATGGCCTGGATCGCGACGCCCGGGTCGGCGATGCCGACGGCCTTGGTGATCACCGGGGCCGCCGCGAGCAGGATGCCGAACACGACGAGCGCCACCGACAACCGCGACAGCGGCTGCCAGGTGGGTTCCGGCGCGACGTCGAAGCTGACCTCGACCTCACCGGCCAGGGCCGCCTTCAGTTCCCGGATCCGCCCATCGAGGGTCCGCAGCCTCTCGACGGCGGAGCGCAGGACCGGCAAGGGGTTCGGCGAGGGATGGGTGCCGGCGAGCACGGTCACCTGCGCTGCGACCTCGACCGCCTGGCGATAGCGCTCGTACCTCTCGGTCGCCGCGTCTCGCTCCGCGGTGATCCGCTCTGCCTGGCGAGCCTTCTCGAGCATGCCCCGGCGCTCCGCGAGCGCGACTTCGGCGTCGCCCCGCCGCGCGCGCGCCTCCGACAGCGCATCCCGATCGCGCTCGAGTTGCGCGAGCGCCAGCTCGCCCTGGTCGAGCGCTGCCTGGGCCTGCGCGACGGCCTGCTCGGCAACCTTGAGGCGCCCCGGGTTCCGATCGCCCTTCGTGGTGAGGTCGTGGAGTGCCTTGTCGAGCTTCTTCCGGGCGCGGCTGGTGCCTCGGTCGGCACCGCTGATCGACGCCTGCAGGCGGTCGCGCAGCGCGCCCTCGTCGCGGGTCAGGTCGGACAGCTCGAAATGGTGGACCGAGGCCGTCGAGCGGAAGAAGTTCTCGGTCGGGATCCCGGTCAGCTCGGACATCACCTGGTCCGCGAGCGTCGGATCGGTGATCGACTGGCCCTCGTACTCGAGCGTGACCGTCCCCTTCGAGCCCGCGAACGTCTTCTCGAGCGTGCCCGTTCTGAGGACATCGCCGTCGTCCTGTTCGAACTCGATCGAGATGACTGATCTGGCCTCGGGCGGCGCGCCCCACGGCCGGAGCGCCTCGAGCTCGCCTGCGGCGCTGGTCACCCGACGCGTCAGCGCCAGTTCGAGGGCGCGCTGGACGGTCGACTTGCCGGCCTCGTTCGGGCCGCGGATGACGGTCAGGCCCGGGGCAAGCTCGATGTCGAAGGTGCGGTAGCGCCGGAAGTCGCGCCCCTGCAGCCGGCGGACCCTCACAGCGAGACCTCGTGACCTGAGAGGAGCAGGCGACCGAGCCGGAGCGCGTCCCGATGTTCGGCGGCCTCCGCGGTCGAACCGGCCGCCTCGAGGTCGCGGATCTGGCTTTCGAGATCGCGGATGAAGGCGCCAAGGATCGTGTCGGCCGACGGCAGCGGTCCCTCCGTGAGGGCCGGAACGGAGACGTCGCGGACGCGCGCCTTCAGGAACGACGGAGCGACGGCGACCTCGATCTCGTCGGTGTCGAGGTCGAGGTCGTCACGACGGACGCCCGTGAGCCGGACATCGAGCACGAGATCCGGGTCACCCCGGCCGATGAGCATCTCGATGAATGCCGGCTGGCTGACGACGGTCGCGGCGTCGACCTCGAGCCGATCGAACCGGGTCCGCCCGACCTGGCGCTCCTCGACCTTGACCGTCCGGCGCTGGGTCGTGCCGTCGAGCTCGACGACGAGCGCCTTTCCCGCACGGTCCTGGTCGAGGGCGACCGGTTCGGGCGCGCCGGCATACGCGTAGGTGACCGGGCCGGCCTTCCCGAGCTGCGCCGAATGCCAGTGGCCGAGGGCGAGGTAGTCGAAGCCGGATGCCGCGATCTCGTCGCTCGTGATGACGACCTCGTCACGATCGGTCTTGCCCGGGATCGCGATCGAGCCGTGGACCATGCCCACGTGCCACCTCGCGGCGGGTGCCCCCGCGAGCGTCGCCGCGACATCCTGGAGCGGACTGCGCGGTGCACGTTTCGTCGCGAACACGGGCCCGACGACGACCGCGTCGAGCGCCGCGTGGTGGACGAACGGGTGATCCGGGTCGAGCACGGTCACCATGCCATCGTCCGTGGTGGCGCCGGCGAGCGCCGGCAGATCGTAGGCCCGGTAGATCGAGGCGCGGTCAAGGACATCGTGGGTCCCCGGGATGATGACGGTCCGGATCCGTGCGTCGACGAGTCGTCGGAGCTCCGCCGCCACGCGCTCCACCGAGCGCCGCGGCTGGACGTTCGAGTCGAACAGGTCGCCGGCGATCAGGAAGAGATCGGCCTTCTCGCCAAGCGCGAGGTCCACGGTCGCCTTGAATGCGGCGAACTGCCGTTCGCGCTGGGCCGCCGCCTGCTCGCCGAGATCGTCGTGACGGGCGCCGAGATGCACGTCCGCGGTATGGATGATCCTGAGCATCGCGGTGCGGCCTGCCTCCTCGCGGGTCACGGCTGGAGGACCGAGGAATCAGCCGTGCCGGCCGCGGTTCTGGACCGACGGGATGCGGGCCACGGCGCTTGCGCGAGCGAGGCGCCCCCATGACTCCCCGCTCGCCGACTCCACTGTCGCCCAGCATTGTGACAGGTACGGTGTCACGGTCGCCACTTCGCGGACGTCCATGGGGCGCCCATCGCGACCGTCGCGACGCCCTCGCCAGCCCCTTTTCGCAACCCGTTGTATCCTGCCCGGCACTGGAGACCGGTGTGTGGGAGCCCCGGTTCCTTCATCATCGCGCGCTCCCCTGGCCGCATCGCGGTCGTCCCAACTCGGAAGCGCTCCGCATACCTACGCGCCCCGGAGGACGACTCTCGTGACCTATAGCGACCGAACCCTGAGCTGTGTCGATTGCGGCGTGGAATTCATCCACTCTGCGGCCGATCAGGAGTACTACCAGCAGAAGGGCTTCGTCAGCGAACCGAAGCGCTGCACCAGCTGTCGCGCCAGCCGCCGCGCGACGCGCGACACCGGCTATGACGTCCGCGACATCGGCGGGCCGCGTGGCTACGAGCGCGGCGACGACCGGCCGAACCGCGAGTATTTCGCCGTCGTCTGCTCGTCGTGCGGGAACCAGGCGCAGGTCCCCTTCAAGCCGCGCATGGACCGCCCGGTCTACTGCTCGGACTGCTTCCGGACCGTCAAGCCCGACTGACTCCTGCCGGCGTGGCCTCACGGCCCGCGCCTAGAACCGGAACGTCTCGCCGGTGTGATAGCGGTCGCGCCGGCGTCCCCGCCAGACCGTGACCCGCGATCGTCCGTGGACCTGCCACGCCCCGTCGTGTCCGACCACCGCCGTATCCTCGTCGATGCCGAGGACCACCGAACCGCGCGGTGCCTGGAGAGCGATGAGCGCGGTCAAAGGCTCAGGCCACGCGTCGTAGTGCGGCACGACCGAGGCACCTTCGACGAAGCCGAGCCCGGCGCGCCACCGCAACGGCCACGGGACGACGCGCCCGCGGGGATCGAACAGGTGACCGGCGAGGACCATCGCACCCGCCGAGCAACCGGCAAGGACCGCCCCGCGGGCGTGGTTCTCGCTGAGCGCGCGACCCACCGCAGATCCCGCCAGGACCTCGGCGAGATAGCCGGGCTTGCCACCCGACAGGTAGACGAGGTCGGCTTCGCCGACCGCCTGGGCGGCGGCCGGATCCTCCGCGTCCGCGCGACTGCGGACGAGCACGGGTTCGACCTCCGCCCCGAGGTCGGAGAAATGGGCGACGCCCATCGCCGCCCAGTGCTGGAAGACGTCCTCACCATCGGGGAAGGAGGCGGTCGGCAGGATCGCCACGCGCGGGCGTCCACGCCCTGTCGACGCGAGCAGCTCTGCGTCGACATCGGCCATCGCGGGGAGGAATTCGCCGGCGCCGACGAGCGCCACGGGTCCGGGCATCGCGGAGAGTCTATGCGACACTGACGACCCATGACCGACGCTCCGCCTGACCGCGTGTCGAGCCCTCCGACCATGACCAAGAGGCAGCGCTGGACGCTCATCTGCACGGTCATCGGGTCTGGCGTCGTGTTCCTCGACGGGACGATCGTCAACGCCGCGCTCAAACACATCGGCCAGGAGCTGCCCGCCTCGATCATCGGCGTCCTCGAGGGCCAGGCGTACATCGTCGGCGGGTATCTCGCGGTCCTTGCCGCGCTTCTGATCCTCTCGGGTGCGCTGTCCGACCATTACGGCCGGCGCAAGGTCTACGCGATCGGCCTGGTCGGGTTCGCCGCCACCTCTGCGCTCTGCGGCCTCGCCCCGTCGCTCGAGTGGCTGGTCATCTTCCGGCTGGCCCAGGGTGCCGCCGGCGCGCTCCTGATCCCGGGCTCGCTGGCACTCATCACCCATGCCTTCGAGGGAGTCGCGCGAGCGCGCGCATTCGGGATCTGGGCGGCCGCGACGGCCGGCCTCACGATCCTCGGACCGATCATCGGCGGCACCATCGTCGACACCGTCGGATGGCGCATCGCCTTCCTGGTCAACGTGCCGCTCATCGGGTTCGCGGTCTGGGCGACCGTGACCCACGTCGTCGAATCACGGGACACCGAATCGACCGGGCGGTTCGACTGGCTCGGTGCGGTCGTCGCCGCGCTCGCCGTCGGCGGTCTCGCCTTCGGGGTCATCCGCGGGCAGGCGAACGAATGGTCGGACGCTGCGGCCTGGATCGCCATCGCGGTCGGGATCGTCGCGCTGGTCGCGTTCCCACTCCTGATGGCCCGCCGGCCGCACCCGCTCGTCCCGCTCGAGCTGTTCAAGTCGCGAGCCTTCAGCTCGGTCAACCTCGCCACGTTCTTCATCTACGGCGGCCTGTATGTCACGTTCTTCTACCAGGCCGTCATCCTCCAGGGCGTCCTCGGCTACACCGCTCTCGGCGCAGGCATCACCGGACTGCCGGGCGGCATCCTGCTGGCAGTCCTGTCGACCCGGGTCGGAACACTCGCTGGCCGGCTTGGCTCCCGACGCTTCCTCGTCGCCGGGCCGCTGCTGATGGCGACCGGGCTCCTGTGGTACTCGCGGATCCCCGCCGATTCCGCGCCGTGGAAGGCGGCGATCAACGACCCTGCGAGCCTCATCCCTCCGCTCGACACGATCACCGACATCCTGCCCTACGCCCTCCTCTTCGGGGTGGGGATCTCGTTCGTCGTCGCGCCATTGACGAGCACGCTCATGGGCTCGATCTCGGGGCGTTACTCGGGCGTCGGCTCGGCCATCAACAACTCGATCTCGCGGGTCGGCCAACCGCTCCTGGGAGCCCTCATCTTCATCCCGATCAGCGCCGCCTACTACGCCGCCCTCTCGACCGCGACCGGCCTCGACACGACCGACAGCACGGTTCGCCGGATGTTCCAGCCACTCAACCCGCCCGGCACCGGGGCGACTGCCGAGCAGGTGATCGCGTCGAACGTGGCGTCGATCCAGGCTTTCCAGCTCGCGATGTGGGTCTGTGCCGGGCTGCTGATCGTCGGCGCGCTCGTGTCGTGGTACGGGCTGCGCGAGCCGGGAGGGGCACGGACGGCGTCCACGACCGCCGCGCCGAGCTCGGCCGGGGCGACCGAGCCGCCCTCCGCGGCCGGCTGACGGGCGCGGATGCCGCGCGACTGGGACGCCCGGACCTACGACCGGGTCGCTGCTCCGATGACCACCTGGGGCTCGGTCGTCCTCGACCGGCTGCCACTCGAGGGCGATGAGCGCGTCCTCGACGCGGGCTGCGGCAGCGGACGGGTGACGGAGATGCTGGCCGAGCGGCTACCTCGCGGACGCGTCGTCGCGCTCGACGGCTCGGCGGCGATGGTCGATGCGACGCGCGAGCGGCTGGCGCGGTTCGGCGACCGCATCGAGTACCTCGTCGCCGATCTCGGGTCGCCCCTGCCGATCGATGGCTCGGTGGATGCCGTCCTGTCGACGGCGACGTTCCACTGGGTCCCCGACCATGACGCCCTCTTCCGCAACCTCGCCGCCGTGACCCGGCCGGACGGAATGCTCGTCGCGCAATGTGGCGGTGCTGGCAACATCGCCTCGGTCCAGCGCGTGCTGGCGCGGATCGGTGATGGCTGGCTCGGGAACGTCCACTTCGAGACGCCGCTCGCGACCGTTCGCCGCCTCGACGCCGCGGGCTACGTCGACATCGAATGCTGGCTGACCGACGAGCCGTGGCGGTTCGAGCCGGGTGAGCCCTTCGAGACGTATCTCCGCACGGTCGTCCTGGGCGACCACCTGGCGCGGATCCCGGCCGGAGAGCACGACTCGTTCGTGCAAGAGGTCGCGGCGGGGCTTCCTGATGCCGTCATCGACTACGTCCGACTGAACATGGTCGCGCGGCGCTCCCGCCGCTGACGGTCACTCGTCCCGGACGCGGAACGCGCCGCCATGCCCGGGGATCACGATGTCCGCCGTCGCGAGGACGCGGGCGCGGCCGCGGGCGATCGCCTCGAGATCGGATGCCCGCGGGTCGATCTCCGGTGTTCGGTCGGCACGCCACCACAGATGGGTCATCGCATAGACCGCGTCGTCCGCCCGGACCACGAGCGTCGCGTCCTCCTCGGTGTGGCCCGGGGTCAGCCACAGCTCGCTGTTCGGGGCGACGAGATAGCCGTCGCCATCGTGGTCGAGCCAGAGGTCGTCCCGGTAGCGCGCCCAGAAGTCGACGACCTCGGCGTTGGGAAACAACGCGACGTTGATCGTGTGGTCGGGATGGTGGTGGCTCAGGAACACGTGGGTGACCTCGTCGGGCGCCACGCCGAGGGCCACCAATGGGTCGAGGATGAGCGACCGCCTCGCGACCATCCCGGGGTCGACCACGATCAGTGCGTCGCCATCGCGGACGAGCACGACGCTGCTGCCGACGCGATCGTTCGCGTAGCCAGCGTGCAGGAGGTGGACGCTCGTCATCGAGGATGGCTCACGGAGCGATGCTACCCGCTCCGACCCACAGGTCGTCGTGCCATCCTCTCGCGGTGACATCCGAGACGGGCTCGGCCGACCTCGTGCTGCGCGGCGGACGCGTCGAGACGATGGACGCGGGGGGAACGCGCGCCACGGCAGTGGCCGTCCGCCACGGTCGGATCGTCGCTGTCGGGGACGATACGGGCCTCGTGTCATGGGTCGGCCCCCGGACGCGGGTCCTCGAGCTCCGAGGACGGACGGTGACGCCCGGCTTCGGCGACGCCCACGTCCATCCGGTGAGCGCGGGTCTCAGCCGGATGCGCTGCGACCTTGACGGGGTCCACGGGCTCCCGGCGTACCTCGAGGTCATCGCGGCCTACGCGAAGGCCCATCCGGACGAGCAGTGGATCCGGGGAGACGGCTGGTCGATGGCAGATTTCCCGGGCGGCCTCCCTCACCGCGACGCGCTCGACGGGGTCGTGCCCGACCGCCCCGTGTACCTCGAGAGCGCGGATGGACATACCGCATGGGTCAACGGCCGGGCCCTCGAGGCGGCCGGGATCACGGCCGACACGCTCGACCCCGCCGACGGCCGGATCGAGCGCGATCGGGACGGCCGGCCATCCGGGGCGCTCCAGGAAGGAGCGGCGTCGCTCGTCGACAGGCTCCTGCCGCCGACGAGCCTCGATGACCTCGTCGCCGCACTGCGCCTCGCCCAGGCCGAGCTTCATCGCCTCGGGATCACCCACTGGCAGGACGCCATCGTCGAGCCCGACTCCGGTGAGGCCGCCTACGCGGCGCTCGCGGAGCGGGGCGACCTGACGGCCCGGGTCGTCGGCGCGCTGTGGTGGGATCGCGAGCGCGGTGCGGACCAGATCGACGAGCTCATCGAGCGGCGGACGCGCACGGCATCCGACCGCTACCGCCCGACGAGCGTCAAGGTGATGCAGGACGGGGTGCTCGAGAACGGCACGGCAGCCGTCCTCGATCCCTACCTCGACATCGGGGGCCGGCCCACGACCAACCGCGGCCTGAGCATGATCGACCCGGATGCGCTCGGGACCCACGTCGCGAGGCTCGATGGAGCCGGGTTCCAGGTGCACGTGCATGCCATCGGCGAGCGCGCGGTCCGGGAGGCGCTCGATGCCGTTGCGGTCGCACGACGTGTCAACGGCCCGTCCGACACCCGGCCCCACATCGCCCACATCCAGGTCATCCATCCGGACGACATCCCTCGGTTTGCGGCACTCGGCGTGACCGCCAACGCGCAGGCGCTCTGGGCGAGTCACCACCCGCAGATGGACGACCTCACGATCCCGTTCCTGGGGCCCGACCGGGCGGCCTGGCAGTACCCGTTCGCATCGCTGCTGCGGGCCGGCGCGCGACTGGCGATGGGCTCGGATTGGGGCGTGTCGAGCCCGAACCCGCTCCTCGCGCTGGAGGTCGCCGTGACACGCATCGACCCGGAGCTGCGCGAGACGCGGCCGGCGTTCGTGCCCGACGAGCGGATCGACCTTCGGGACGCGCTCGCGGGCTACACCTCGGGGAGTGCCTGGATCGACCACCTCGAGCCGGTCCTTGGCTCGATCGAGGTCGGCAAGTCGGCCGATCTCGTGGTCCTCGACCGGGACCTGTTCGACCGCGAAGCGGGACACATCGGAGACGCGCGCGTGCTCGCGACGTTCATCGACGGCGTCGCGGTCCATGAGGCGGCCGACGCCGGCATGGACGCATGACGATGTCGATTCGAGGGCGGACGACGGTAGTGACCGACACCTGGCTGGGCGATGCTCCTGTTGCGCCACGGAACTGATCCGAGGCAGCGGAAAGGAGAGACCCAGTGAACGCCGTCGCAGTCATCTACGTGAACCAGCACCTCGAGAGCCTTCGGACCGAGAACCAGCGAAACCGGATGGCCTCCGGGCTCGCCAAGCGGAGCCTTCGCTCGCGCATCTCCACCGCAGCCGCAGGCCTCGGGATCATCACCGCCAACACGGACGCCGTGGTCCCGCGACTCTCGAACTATCCCTACGGGGGCTGACCCTCCCTCAGCTCCTCGCTTCCTTCCTCAACAACACGATCGACCTCCGTTCTCCTCCGAGCGGAGGTCTTCGTGTGCCTGCCGCGCGGCGCGGCTCAGCCGAGGTCGGCCTCGGTGTCGACGTCGCGGAGCGTGTCGCCCTCGGGGTCGAGCGCCCGCCAGGTCGTTTCCGCGATGGTCCGGGTCTCCAGGGCGTCGATGAGGGCTCGCAGGCGTCGTTCGCCCTGATCGACGAGCCGATCGACCGCGGCGAGCGCACGATCGCGACGGATGACCATCGGCAAGGGTCGCGGACGCGCCTCGTGCTCGAGGACGACGGCATCGGCCGAGCCGAGAAGGTCGACCATCGAGTGGAGGACGCCGTCGACCAGGCCGGGCATGTCGCCGCCGACGAGGAGCACGACCGACTCCGATGCGGCGACGAGGCCGGCGCGCGCCCCGACGAGGGGACCCTCGAAGGCGACGTCGTCGTGGACGATCCGGACGTCAGCGGCGACCGCCGGCGCGGCGTCGGGCCTGGCGACGACCAGGATCTCGGACGCGAGCGGCCTGACCGCGTCGATGGCATGGTCGAGCAACGGTCGGCCGTCGACAGGCTCGACGAGCTTGTCGCGCCCGAAGCGGCTCGACCGACCGCCGGCGAGGATCACGACCGAGACGCGCGGGGGTGTCACCCAGCCCGTGGCCCGGGCACGTGGCCGGCAGGGGTGCGACGGAGGATGCCGCGACGGTCGAGGTCTTCGAGGATGGCCATGACGTATCTTCGGCTGGTTCCCGTCGCGTCGCGCAGGGCGGCCGGCGTCAGTGGCGAGACCCGAGCCATCGCCACGGCCGCGGCCGTGATCTCCTGGTACGTCCGGGCGGCATAGGCAAGATCCGGATCGAGGACGACGATCCGTCCGCTCTTCTCGAGCGCACGGATGCCGTCCGGCGGACAGGCTGCTGCGCGAGCCGCCTCCGCCAATCCTGGCGGTGCCGGGACAGCGAGGGCCTGCTCGAGGCGATCCATCGCTGCGGCGACAGCCGGGTCCGGGCCTTCGTCACGCGGGCGTGTGCCCCGCGCCCGGACGAGTTGTCCGTCGCGGTCGACATCGCCATTCGAGATGAGGCTGTCAACGACCGCCGCGGCGATCGTATCGGCGCCGGTCCTTGGGATCGTCGCCCCTCGACGGAGTGCTCGCGCAGCGATCGCGCGAGCTTCGGTGAGCGGGATGCCGTCAGCAGCGCGCGCTGCGACCTCGAGCAGCACGGTCGACTCGACAGCAGCGAGCAGATCCGCCGAGACCGTCTTCGAGAGATCGACGACGCCGGAGGTCGGCGCGATGACCCCGTGCAACGCGAGCCGCGCCGATGCAGCGGCGGGTCCGTCGCCCGCGATCACCGCGTCAGCAAGATGGCCGACGCGGGCCGGCGTCTGCCGACGACGCGAGATCCCGCGCGCGGGCATCGGATCGAGGACCAACGCGCCCGTGGTCCGTGCCGTGCCGCCCGTCCGCCTCAGGACGAGTCGGTCTCCGGCGGCGACCGCGACTGGCATCGCGAGGCGGATGATCGCGGCCGCTGTTCCGTCGGGGAGGTCCAGCGCGTCACGACCACTCCTGCCGACGATGGCATCGACCGCGTCGGTCCCGATGTGGGCCCGCGCCCGCGCCCGGTCCGAGAGCGGAGTGGCGAGCCGGACGAGCAGGCGGTCGCTCGCCACGACGTTCGGGTCGTCGGTCACGACGAGGCCTCGATGCAGGTCCCCACCATCGATGCCCGCAAGATTCAGGGCCGTCCGCCCTGGGTCGGCGTGCCGAACGGGCTTGCCGTGGACCTGGATCTCGCGGACACGCACGGACCCGCCGCCCGGCAGGAGTCGGAGAGTCGTGCCGCTCGACAGTGGCCGGCCGCGCAACGTGCCGGTGACGACCACACCACGACCCTTGATCGTGAAGACCCTGTCGATCGCGAGACGCGAACCGTCCGCCGGCGGGCGGTCGTGTTCCACACGAGCGAGGCGATCCCGAAGGTCGACGAGCGCGGCGCGGAGCTCATCGATGCCTGTGCCGCCGGGCGGGGCGACGGCGACCACGGGTGAACCCGCGAGCGACGTTCCCTCGAGCAGCCGGCCGGTCGCCGCGGCGACCTCCGCGGTTCGAGCCGGCCCGGCGATGTCGCTCTTTGTGATCGCCACGACTCCCAGCCGGATCTCGAGCGCATCGAGGAGTGCGAGATGCTCGAGGGTCTGCGCCCGCGGGCCGTCGTCGGCGGCCACGACGAGGAGCGCGGCGTCGATCTCGCCTGCGCCCACGAGCATGTTGCCGACCAGCCTGTCGTGCCCCGGGACGTCGACGAAGTCGATCTCGGTGGCGTCGGGGAGCTCCAGGTGCGCATATCCGACGTCGATGGTCATCCCGCGCCGGCGTTCCTCGGGCAGCCGGTCGGCGTCGATGCCGGTCAGCGCCCGCAGCAACGTCGTCTTGCCGTGGTCGATGTGGCCGGCGGTGCCGACGATGGCTCTGCGCATCGATCCGGCGTCACTTGCCCGCGAGTGTTTCGCGCGCGAGCCGGTTGATGGTGGCGCCGTCGGCGGAGCTGCCGAAGCGGGCCAGCATCTCCTTCATGATCGGCCCGATCGAGGCCGGGCCGGAGAGCCCGCGGGAGGCCACCACCTCCTCGATGGCGGCGCGGATCTGTCCCTCGTCCACCTGCGCGGGCAGGTATTGAGCCAGAAACTCCTTCTCCGCCTCTTCCTTGGCCGCCATGTCCTCGCGGCCTCCCTTGTGGAACCCGGCCGCCCCTTCCTCCCGCTGCTTGATCGCCTTGCGGACCAGGGAAACGAACCCGGCCTCGTCCACGTCCTCCTGCCGGCGGATGCGCTCGTTCTTGATCTCGGTCAGCAGCATCCGCAGGGTCCCCAGCTTGTCCTTCTCGCCCGCCTTCATGGCGGCCTTCACGACGGCTACGATGCGTTGCTGCGGTGTGGGTGTGTCCATGACCGCGATTATATGGGTCCTTGCGGGAGTTCTGATG
>JBJMMQ010000046.1:0-12413 GCA_045804705.1 Chloroflexota bacterium | reverse complement strand
AGGCCCATCAGGCCCTCACGATCGGCATCCAGCGGGCAGGCGGGTCCGCGAACACCGGTGAGGGAGGGGAGGATCCCGGCTGGTACGCCCCGGCAGCCGACGGCCGCCGGCATGATGCGCGGATCAAGCAGGTCGCCTCGGCACGCTTCGGCGTCACGGCCACCTACCTCGCGCGGGCCGATCAGCTCGAGATCAAGATCGCCCAAGGGTCGAAGCCGGGCGAAGGCGGCCAGCTGCCGGCGAAGAAGGCGACGGCCTTCATCGCGATGCTCCGGCGCGGCCAGCCCGACATGTCGTATATCAGCCCGCCGCCGCATCACGACATCTATTCGATCGAGGACCTCGCCCAGCTGATCGCGGACCTGCGCGCGATCAACCCGCGAGCGCGCATCGGCGTGAAGCTCGTCGCCGGCCGAGGTGTGGGCACGATCGCCGCCGGCGTGGCGAAGGCGGGTGCCTCGTACATCCACCTGTCCGGCCACGCCGGCGGCACGGGCGCCTCGCCGCTGTCTTCGATCAAGCACGTGGGCGCGCCCTGGGAGCTTGGTCTCGCGGAGGTCCACCAGGTCCTGCTACGCAACGACCTCCGCGACCGTGTTGCGATCCGAGCCGACGGCGGACTCCAGACCGGTCGGGACCTGCTCATCGCCGCACTGCTCGGTGCCGAGGAGTTCGCCTTCGGCACGGCGGCGCTCGTCGCCATCGGCTGTGACATGGCACGCCAGTGTCATCTCGATACCTGTCCGACGGGCATCGCCACCCAACGGGAGGATCTGCGGGCCAAGTTCGCAGGCACTCCAGATGCGGTCGTCCGTTACTTCACTGCCATCGCCGAGGACGTCCGGCGCGAGCTGGCGGCCGTGGGTGCACGCTCCGTCGGCGAGATCGTCGGGGAGAGCAAGCGGCTCCTCACCGCGCTGCCGATCGCCCGGGCAGAGCTCGCGCCTGTGATCGGCACCTCGCCCTGGGGCGCCTCCGTTGCCCGCCGCGCGGATCCGGCTGGTGCGGGTCGCGAGATCGGGCACGCTCCCGCTTCCGCTCTCGAAGTCGGGATCGCCGCAGCGTTCCGTGGCCAGGGTTCGGTCTCGGCCAGCGGGCTTCGGGTCACGACAGCGGACCGCTCGTTCGGTGCCGGGCTCACCGGCGCTCTCGAGCGCGGCGAGCTTCATGGACCCGTGCGACTCGAGCTGCGCGGCGCCGCGGGTCAGTCGTTCGGCGCCTTCGCGGGACCGGGCGTGGAGCTCCGGCTCACGGGGCAAGCCAACGACTACGTCGCAAAGGGCCTCTCCGGCGGCTCCATCACCATCACCCCGGAAGCCGACCTCGGTGCCGACGCCTCCACCGAGGCGATCGCCGGCAACACGGTTTTGTACGGCGCGACCGGCGGCCGGCTCCATCTCGTCGGTCGGGCCGGGATGCGTTTCGCGGTCCGCAATTCGGGCGCCGAGGCCGTCGTCGAAGGCATCGGGCCCCATGGCTGCGAATACATGACCGGCGGGACCGTCGTGGTCCTCGGCCCGGTCGGCGCAAACTTCGGTGCCGGGATGACCGGCGGCCGGGCCTACCTCTACGACCCGAGCGGGCGCCACACGGCCGCCCTCGACGAGAGGTCCGTCGCGGCGGTCCGGCTCGCCACCGCCCTCGCCGACCGACCCGACGGCCAGACCCGCGTCATCGAGCTGATCCGACTGCTCGAGGCGCATCGATCCGCTGGTTCAGCCCTCGCCGGCCGCCTTCTTGACGAGGCCGACCTCGCGTCACGGTTCTGGCTCGTCGAACCGATCGCGGTCGTGACTGCGCCGGCCGTCGCAGCGGCGCCGAACACGGCCGCCACGACCGCTGGGATCCTCGCCGAGGCGCCCGCAGCCGGGCTTCATCCGACACACGCCGCAACCTGACCGCAACCCCATCGTCCCCGTCCTGGCGCCGACGGCAAGCCCGGTCGTGCGTACGGTGGACGAACATGGGGCAGCGTCGCCCCACCTGGCCCCCAGCCCGGAAGGTACGCCGATGATCCACCCATCCGACAACGAGATCCGGCCCACCTCCGCAGTTCGTGACGGGCGGGATGGCCCGGTCACGTGCGCCGCCTGCGGATGCCGGCTGAGCCAGTCCGGTGAGGCGTTCTTCCACTTCAATCCGCTCGGTGGACGTGACGCGCGAGGGTGCAGGATCTCCTGCGCCGACGCCGCACACGACGTGACCGGGCGCCCGATCGCGGTCGCGGTCTAGGTCCGCCCGAAACCGTCCGACGGACGCGTCGCCTAGTTCGTCGCGGCCTGCGCCTCGCCCTCGACGACGATCCGATATCCCACGCCGCGGACGGCCACGACCTGGGGCCCACCCGCCGCCGCCACCTTCGAGCGAAGGCGGGCGAGATGTGGCTTGAGCCACAGAAGGTCCGGATCGGTCTCCGCGGGCCAGCCGGCGCGCGCCAGCTGCAGGTGCGGGACGATGTCGCCGCCGGCGCGGACGAGGGCCTCGAGGAGCCGGAACTCGGTCGGCGTCAGGGACAGGGCGGTCTCGCCGACGCGGGCCTCGTGACGGCCGGGCTCGAGCACGAGCTCACCTGCGGTGAGCGGCCCGCCGCCCGTTCCGGACGGTCCGCCGCTGCGGTCCACTCGGCGCATCACGGCCGCGATGCGTGCCAGCAGCTCTGCCTTGCCGAACGGTTTCGTCAGATAGTCGTCCGCGCCGAGGCCCAGTGCCCGGACCTTGGCGGCCTCGCCGCTCTCTCCGGAGACGACCAGGATCGGCGCCTGCCCCACGGCTCGCATCTGGCCGGCCACGTTGAATCCATCCGGGCCCGGCATGGCGAGGTCGAGCAGCACGAGGTCGGGGTGCTCCTCGCGGAACCGCTTGACCGCGGTCAGGCCGTCATAGGCGGTGATGACCTGGTGGCCCTCGGTGCCGACGAGTGCGGTGATGGCCCCCACCATCGCCGGGTCGTCATCGACGACGAGGATTCGAAGGGGCCGTGTGCTCATCGTGATCATGATCCTCGCTCTAACGGCTCAGACGGCGACTGCGGCGGGCATCGCGACCACGAAGCGGGCGCCATGCGGTTTGGCAGGTTCGCACCAGAGATGGGCGCCCATCGACTCCCCGAGCCGCTTGGCCGCGTAGAGACCGATCCCGGATCCCCGCGCGGTGTGCGTGTCCCGGCGGGCATAAGGCTCGAAGATCCGCTCGCGCCATTCGTCGGGGATGCCCGGTCCCTCGTCGGAGATGCCGAGCCGGACGACGCCTTCGTCGAGCGACCAATCGATCCGGATCGACGTCCCGGGCGGCGCGTATTTGACGGCGTTCTCGATGAGGTGCTCGACGATCTGACGGAGCCGTGGTGGGTCGGCGAGGGCCTGCAGGGCGACGCTTGGCATGACGTCGACGCGGTGCTGCTCGAGGATGGGCTTGAGCGAACCGATGACCTCCGTGACGAGGACCCCGAGGTCGACCGGCGTGACGGACGCCGGCCCTTCCGGGACGACGCGCACCGACGCCAGGATCGAGTCGACGAGACGATCGAGTCGCTCGATCTGCTCGAGAGTCGCCCGGTGCCACGTCGCGCGGCGGTCGCGACGCTCGATGTCGCGCGACTCACGGCCCCGCAGGGGCGGCTCATCCGCGAGCAGGTCCGCGTATGCCCGGACGATCGCGAGGGGCGTCCGGAGCTCGTGCGTGACGAGCGCGATGAGCTCGCTGCGGGCCTCGTCGATCGCCTTCAAGGCCTCGACGCGGGCCTCGGCCTCGGTCTGCTGGCGACCCTTCTCGATGATGCCCGCCAGCAGGTCCGCGACCGCGCCGAGCTGCGCGACGTCGTGGTCGCTGAAGGTCCTCGCCTCCTCGGTCTGGACGTTGAGGACACCGACGGTCTGGTCGTGCCAGCTCAACGGCACGGACAGCATCGACGACACGAACCGACGCTGGTCGATGCCCCGAACCCACAGGAAGCGCGGATCGGCGCGGACATCCGGGATGACCAACGGCTCGCGTGTCGCGGCGACGCGCCCGGTGACACCCTCGCCGAAGGGGACGCGCGCCCGGCCGATCTGGAACCGGTCGAGGCCGTTCGTGGCTGCCAGTGTCAGGTACGCTCCGTCCCGGTCGAGCAGGTAGAGCGAGGAGACATCGGCGTGCAGGACTTCGCGGGTCCGGTCGATGACGGTCTCGAGAAGCTCGTCCCACGTCCGGGCCGTCGTGGCGAGGCGGGCGACCTCGTGCAGGAAGCGCAGCTGTTCGAGCTGGTCGTCGGCGGGCGCAGCCGTCTCGGATCCCTTCGGTCCGGGCGCGGTGCCACGGGAGCGGTGGGCGGCACTGGTCGATCCGACGCTCGGCATTGGCATCACGATACAAGCGTAGAGAAAGGTTGCGGCCCGAAAGGTTGCGACCCGGTGGCGGGTTGGTCCCGGAACGGTCCCTTCGGGGCGGCGGCGTGAGGCGCGCGCCGGCTGCGCGGGCGTCCGCTGCCGTGGCCGCGGAGCCGCTCGGCATCGGGTCGGCCGGCGCGCGGGATCCGCTCAGCCGCGAAGTCCGGCTGCTCGGTTCGCTGCTCGGGCAGGTCATCGCCGAGCAGGCCGGGCCTGAGCTCTTCGAGACCGTCGAGCGCATCCGGCGCCGGACGATCGCTCTCCGCCGGGACGATGACCCAGCAGAACGCGCCCGTCTTGACGACGAGCTGCGCGCGCTCGATCTCGGTGGCGCCGAGGCGGTCATCGAGGCGTTCGCACTGTATTTCGGGCTGGTCAACCTGGCCGAGGCTCGTGGCCGGGTGCGGACGTTGCGGCGACGGGAGCGTGCCTCGCGCGATGGGGTTCTGGCGGACTCGCTGGCCGATGCCGTCGGCGAATTGCGGCGACTCGGTCGCACCGACGCGGATCTTGACGCGTTGGTCGGGCGGCTCGTGGTCGCGCCTGTGTTCACGGCGCACCCCACCGAGGCGCGACGCAGGACGACGCTCGTGGCCCTCGGGCGATGCGCCATCCTCGTCGCCCGCCTGGACGATCCGCGCATGACGCCCTCTGACGATCGGGAGGTCCGCCGGCGGTTGCGCGAGGAGATCACGGTCCTGTGGCGAACGTCCGACCTCCGCGTCGTGGCGCCGACGCCGCTCGACGAGGTCCGGACGGCCATGGCGTTCTTCGACGCGACGCTGTTCACGGTCATCCCGAGGCTGTACCGGGCGCTCGATGCCGCGCTCGACGGCCCGGGCACCGGCCGAGCCGCGGCGCCTGCCTCCGATACAGGCCGGACGGGGACACGGCCGCCGCGGGTCGGCGCGTTCCTTCGACCGGGGAGCTGGATCGGCGGAGATCGCGACGGCAATCCGGGCGTCACCGCCGAGATCACCGAGCGCACCGTCCGCATCCACGCCGACCACGTGCTGCGCGGCTATGAAGCGGTGGCGACCCGGTTGATGCAGACGGTCGCCGCTGCCACGCCCCCGGATCGTGTCGCGCGGCCACTCGCATCGCGCCTCGCGCGAGACGCCGAGGACCTGCCCGAGGCGGACCGGCAGCTTCGGCGGCGGTTCCCGGACGAGCCGTACCGACAGCGGTTCGGGTTCATCGCCGAGCGACTGCGCCGTACCCGGGCTGCGCTGGTGGGGGAGGCCGCACCGCGAACCGGGCGGTACGCGTCGCCCGACGAGCTGGAGACCGAGCTCGCCGAGATCGGCGACGCACTCGTCGGCGACGGCCTCGCGCGCGTCGCCTACGGCGAGGTCGCCGAGCTTCGGTGGCAGGTCGGGACGTTCGGCTTCCACCTCGCGTCGCTCGAGGTCCGCCAGCATGCGGCCGTCCACCAGGCCGCGCTCGCAGCGATACGCGACGGCTCGGCCGGGTCGACCGAGCTGTCGCCCGGCGTGACCCTCGACGAAGTCCTCGCGACGTTCCGGGCGATCGCCGCCATCCAGGCACGTTTCGGGGTCGAGTCGTGCCACCGGTACGTCATCAGCTTCACCTCGTCGCCCTCGGACGTGACCGACGTGCTCGTCCTCGCGCGTCATGCCGTCGACGGCCAGGATGACGAACACGGACCGCCTCTCCTCGACGTCGTCCCGTTGTTCGAATCAAGTGACGCGCTGGGCACCGCCGGCGCCATCCTCGGCGCCCTGCTCGACGACCCGGCATACCGCGCTGGCCTCCGCGAGCGCGGCGATCGCCAGGAAGTGATGCTCGGCTACTCCGATTCGAACAAGGAGTCGGGGCTCGTGTCGGCCGCCTGGATGCTCCACCAGGCGCAGGCCTCGTTGGCTGCCGCAGCTCGCGAGCGCGGTGTCGAGCTCACGCTGTTCCACGGCCGCGGTGGCGCGCTCGGACGCGGCGGCGGTCCGACCAATCGCGCGATCCTGGGCCAGGCACCGGGGTCGGTGGACGCGCGGCTCAAGCTGACCGAGCAGGGCGAGGTGATCGCCGCCAACTACGCCGACCCGACGATCGCGCGCCGCCACCTCGAGCAGATGACCGGCGCGATCCTTCTCGCCTCCACGCAGGAGCATGCCGCCGTGCTCGATCGCGCGCTCGTGACCGGCGCTCCGATCATGGACGAGCTGGCTGCGACTTCGCGGGCTGCCTATCGCGCCCTCGTCCACGACGACCCGGGCTTCGCCTCGTTCTTCCGCGACATCACGCCCATCCGTGAGCTGTCCGACCTGCGGCTCGGGTCCCGTCCCGCCGCTCGGGGCCGGCGCGATCACGCCCCGACGATCGACTCGCTGCGAGCCATCCCGTGGACCTTCGCGTGGTCGCAGGCGCGGATCAACCTGCCCGGCTGGTTCGGTCTCGGCACGGCACTGGAGGGGTATCGCGCGGCCCACGGCGAATCCGGGCTGGACGCGATCGCTCGGCTTGCCCACGACTGGCCATTCCTCTCGAGCCTCCTCGACAACGCCGAGATGAGCCTTGCCAAGGCCGACATGGGCGTCGCCCGGCTGTACGCCGCGCTGGCCACCGGCGCCGGCGACGAACGCCGCTGGGACGCGATCGAGACCGAATACCGCCGGACCGTCAGCCTGCTCGGACGGGTCACGGGACGCGAACGGCTCCTGGATGGCTCGCCCGTGCTGCAGCGGTCGGTGGCGCTCAGGAATCCCTATGTCGATTCGCTCTCGGAGCTCCAGGTCCGACTGCTCGGCCGGCTGCGGGCGATGGCCGCGGACGATCCCGAACGCGGCCGCGTCCTCCGGTTGGTGCAGCTGACCGTCAACGGCGTCGCGGCCGGGCTCCAGAGCACGGGCTAACGTCGAGTGGAACACGGTGATCACGTCAGCCTCCTCCGCGAAGCGGTCGAGCCCGGAGGGACGTGGGCGGACATCGGGGCAGGCGGGGGCGCGTTCACCTTGGCCCTCGCCGATCTGCTCGGACCGGGTGGGCGGATCGTCGCCGTGGATCGTGATGCGCGGGCGCTTCATGCGAACGCCGAGGCCGTCCGGTCACGCTTCCCCCACGTGAAGTTAGTGACATCGACCGCGGATCTCACCGGCCCACTGAAGCTGCCCGAGCTCGATGGCCTCGTCGCGGCGAACAGCCTCCACTACGTCACGCGCGACCGGCAGGTCGCGGTCGTCCGCGCGCTCGCCGCGCATCTCCGGCCGGCTGGCCGGTTCGTCGTCGTGGAGTACGACGCGGACCGCGGCAACCCGTGGGTGCCGCATCCGTTCAGCTACCCGTCCTGGGAGCGGCTCGCCTCGTCGGCGGGCCTCGCCGATACGCGCCGCCTCGGCCGCGTTCCGAGCCGGTTCCTGGGCGCGATCTATTCCGCGGTGAGCCTCCGTTCCTAGCCGCGACGTGGCCCTGAGAACTTCGTGACTGACCTCGTCACGGGCCTCATGCCCCTCTCAGCGCGCCCTCGCAGCATCCGGGTCGGGTTCGTCCCGGGGAGCGCTCGAGCGAGGTGTGCATGCAGTGATCGATGTCCAGCCACCATTCTCACGAAGGAGATCTCATGGAATGGACCACACCGCCGGTCGTACCGGCACCTGTCCCGGTCGCGGTCCCCGATGCGGCGATCGAACCGGCGTCATCCAACCCGACCTCGTCTACGGGCTCTGGCCCGCGCCGGGCGGTCATCACCGCAGCACTGTCAGCGCTGCTCCTCGTCGGTGGCGCTGCAGCCGTCGTGTCTGCGGCCAGCCCCGATCCGACCACGGCGCCGAGCACCACTGCGCCATCCGACGGCTCGGGCAGTTCCGGCATGCCCGGCACGCAGCCGGCGCCGCGACAGCACGGGTCGGGTTCCGCTGCCGACTGCCCGCACCCGGGCGGTGACACGGGATCAGGGACGGCGCCCTCGGCGCCTTCAGCACCCGGCACGCCGACCACACCGACCGCGCCTGCGCCGACGCCGCTGACGTAGGTCGACACTTCCCGGCGGTCCGCTTCGGCGGGCCGCCGGACCTCAGGCCGGCCTCAGACCCAGGAGCGCCTCGGCGAGCCTGTCGTAATCGGCCGGCTCGTTGTAGCGCTGAGCGGAGATGCGGAGGAACGCCCGTGGTTCGACGGCATGCGTTCTCGCGGCGGGCACGGGCCAAACGCCGATCGGGACCTGGATTCGCGCTTCGGTCTCCAGGCGGTCATGGAGTCGCGCCGTCACGTCATCGTCCGGTTCTACCGAGGGCAGCAACAGCGTCGCCATCGAGCCGATCATCGAGTCGGGCGCGGGCGGCTCGATATCCAGCGCCCGGCACAGTCGATCGCGACCTTCGAGCGCGAGCGCGTGATTCGCTGCCATCACCCCGGGCCACCCGCCATCCGTCTGGCCGGCCATCCAGTCGATCGCTGCCGGCAGAGCAAGGAAACCGGTCGGATCTGCCGTCCCGACCCAGTCGAACTCGTGCCGGAAGCGTGTCCGGTCACCGAGGACGGCGTTCGCGCCATGCGACACGACGAGTGGATGGATCATCGCCCGCCGGTCCTCCCGGACCCACAGGACGGCGGCGCCCTTCGGCCCGCACAGCCATTTGTGGCCATTCCCGGTCCAGTACGCCGCACCGAGCGAGTCGAGCTCGACCGGGACCATCCCGGGGGCGTGCGCGCCGTCGACCAGGGTGTCGATGCCGCGATCCGCAAGCACGGACACGATCTCGGCCACCGGGAAGATGAGCGCGGTGGGGCTCGTGACCTGGCTGAGTACCACGAGCCGCGTCCGATCCGTGACGGCGCCAAGGATCGCGTCGCGGACGTCGTCGGGACCCGCGATCGGAAACGGGACGGGCGCGACGACGACTCGAGCTCCGTCACGTACCGCGACGGCTCGCATCGCATTGATGGTCGCGTTGTACTCGTGGTCGTTCGTCAGGAGCTCGTCGCCAGGAGCGAACCGAAGCGATTGCAACACGGCGTTATAGCCAGTCGTGGCATTTGCCACGAATGCGAGGCCGTCCGGGTCCGCGCCGAGGAATCGACCGACCACCGATCGAGCGTCGTCGAGGAGCGCGGGCAGCTCGCCCGACAGGAACCGGACCGGCTCAGCTTCCAGGCGATCGCTGAACGCACGTTGGGCGGCGAGGACCGGTTCGGGACACGCGCCGTAGGAGCCGTGGTTGAGGAACGTGACGGTCGGATCGAGACGCCACCCAAGGTCAGTCCTCATGAAGCCGGACGCCCGGGCGTCTCGAAACTCTCACCGCTTCCGAAGACGGTCGTCGCGCCTCTCCGTGTCGCCAGCCAGCGAACGTCACCCTCCCCGACGACGCGCCATCGGACGGGATCGGTCGTCGGATCCTCGGTGATGACCGCGGTCCGCTCCGCGAGTCCCAGGCCGCCAAGCGTCGACGGCGCGGACGCGCCGAATCGCCGGACCGTCGCATCCCATGAGGAACCGTCTGCGTGCGGCACGACGACCAGTCCCGGGACGATCCCCAGCCCGACGCTGCCGCCCCCGGGCGTCCATGTCCATTCCGCGAGAGCCATCGCTCCCGCGCTCGCCCCGAAAAGGACCGCGCCCGAAGCACGGGCCGACTCGATCGCCGCCCAGGCCCGCGTCCCTGGCATCACCGAGACGATGACGTCCGGATCCCCACCCGGGAAGGCGAGGATGTCCGCGGCCTCGAGACGATCCGCAAGCACCGCATCGGCGGCGGTCGCGGCGTCCACGACGACTGCGTGCGCCGCCTCGACCATCAGTCCATTCCCGATCCCGACACGCCTGAAGGCCGCGACCCCATGCGCCGCGGACCGCTCAGGGCTCCAACGGGCAGTGGCCGTGGGCACGACCACGATCCGGATCGGGCGATCGGCTCCGACCCGCGCCGCTCCGAGCGCGAGCACCGCCGAAACGGAGGCCTCGTCGCCCGTCTCGAACTCGCCGCCACCGTGCAGGACGATGGGACCGCTCACCCAGGAGGCGTCGAGTCGTCGGGTGGCGTGACGTTCTTCATCGGAGGCTGAGGCGGACCGCCACGTCCAGCCCGGCCGCCTGGCTCCCTTCGCACGAGCGCTCGGATCCGGTCTGGAGCCGCGACGAACGGAGCGACGTACAGGACGATCAGGATCGGGACGAGGAAACGCGCCGCGAAGGGACGCACCACGAGGAGGAACGCGAGGGCCCACACGCAGACGGCGTAGATCGCGATCCATTGGCTCGATGTCCCGCCCAGCTGGAGCCTCCGTGCCGGCAGGAGCACGAGCAATCCGATGACGAGTCCGGCGGCAAGGAGCCAGGGAGGGGGTAGCACCCGATGATGGTATGTCCCGCTGTCGGGGAACGCCTCGGCTAGCGGCTGATGGAGCGGAACTTCCGGACGCTCAGTGGGCCGAACACCGCGATGAAGATCACGACCCACACGAGCGTGACGAGGATCGGGTTGGTGGTCGCCAGGCTGGTCCCACCGCTCGGGTTCGGGTTGCCCCACAACTCGCGCAACGAGTTCGTGAGCGTGCTGGTCGGGTTCCACTCCGCGATCGGCTGGAGGAACGTCGGCAGGGCCGCAAGCGGCACGAAGGCCGTCGAGATGAACGTGATCGGGAACAACACGGTGAAGATCACCTGCTGGCCGACCTCGACGGTCGGCACGTTGAGGCCAAGGAACACGCCCAGCCAGACCATCGCGTACGCGAACAGGAGCAGCAGGCCGAAGCCGGCGATCAACGACCCGATCCCCGTGTCCACGCGCCAGCCGATGACGAACCCGGTCGTCATCAGGACGCACAGGATGCCCGCGTTGTAGATCACGTCGGCGAAGGTTCGGCCCGTCAGGACGGCCGAGTGCGCGATCGGAAGTGAGCGGAACCGGTCGACGATGCCCTTGGCGACGTCGTCGGTCATCCCGATCGCCGTCGTGCCCGCGGCGAACACGATCGTCTGGGCGAAGATGCCCGGCATCAGGAACGATTTGTAGTCGCCGCCGCCGGGGATCACGATCGCGCCGCCGAACACGAACGCGAACAGCAGCACGAACATGATCGACTGGAGGATCGCGAAGATCGCGAGCTCCGGGATGCGCGGGATCCGCTTGAGGGTCCGCCAGCCGATGAGCAGGCTGTCGGTGGTCGCGCTGGCGATCCGCTCGCGCCGGCCCAGCTCGTGCGGAGTCCGGGCGATGGAGCTCATGCCGCCCTCCCGTCGCCGGCGGCGCGCTTGTTCGCTTGGTCGTCAACCGCGGTCTCGGCGGCGTGCCCGGTGAGCGCGAGGAACACGTCGTCGAGCGTCGGCCGGCGCAGCCCGATGTCGTCGATCACGATCCCGGCGTCGTCGAGGTCTCGCAGCACCTGGACCAGCGCCCTCGCGCCGCCCTCGGCGTGCACGGTGAGCTCGCGCGTGTGCTCGTCCAACGCGACCTCGCCGCTCCCACACACGGCCAGGATCTCGGTCGCGCGCTGCAGGTCGTCGCGACGGTGGACGATGACCTCGATCCGCTCGCCACCCAGCTGCGACTTGAGCTCGTCGGCCGTACCGCGCGCGATGATCTTGCCGTGGTCGACGACGGCGATCGTGTCGGCCAGCTCGTCGGCCTCCTCGAGGTACTGCGTCGTGAGCAGGAGCGTCGTGCCCTCGCGCACGAGGTTGCGGATCACGTCCCACATCCCGATCCGGCTCCGCGGGTCGAGCCCCGTCGTCGGCTCGTCGAGGATCAGCAGCCGCGGTCGCCCGATGAGGGCCGCGCCGAGATCGAGGCGTCGCCGCATGCCGCCCGAGTAGGTCTTGACGACGCGGTTGCCGGCCTCGGTCAGCTCGAACTGCTCCAGCAGCTCGTCGGCTCGTCGGCGAGCCTCGCGCGATGGCAGGTGGTACAGCCGGCCGAACAGCCACAGGTTCTCGCGGCCGGTAAGGTTCTCGTCGACCGCCGCGTACTGGCCCGACAGGCCGATGACCCGACGGATCTCGGCGGCCTGCGACCGGACATCGAATCCGGCCACGGTGGCACGTCCCGCGTCGGGCCTGAGGAGCGTGGCCAGGATGCGGACCGTCGTCGTCTT
>JBJMMQ010000045.1:0-4865 GCA_045804705.1 Chloroflexota bacterium | reverse complement strand
CACCGGTCGCCGGCCGTAGGCCTGAGGCCGCCAGCTCGACGCGAGATCGTGCGCGGTCTGGGTCTCCGAGGGCGCCGCCATGTCTCGATCCTACCGCCGCCGGTCCACCCGTCCGGCATCGCGCGGACCTCCTCGCCGGGGACGCCGTCGCACCTATCATCGGGCCGTGGCCGTCACCGGAACGCGACGACCGATCACGCGGACGTCGCCGTTTGCCGCCCTTGCCGGACTCACGCCGAGCGGCCGCGCGGTCGTGCCGCTCTCGTGGGCGCTCTACGACTTCGCGAACACGATCTTCAGCTTCGCCGTCGTCTCGAACGCCATCGGCCTGTGGCTGATCTCCGGCAGCCGCTTCGGCCCGCGAGACGGGAACTTCTGGTTCAGCATCGGGATCGTCATCAGCGTCGGGCTGAACGCCGTGGTCTCGCCCGTGCTCGGCGCGATCAGCGACCGTGGCGGCCGAAGGCTGCCGTACCTCCTGTTCTTCACCGTCCTCTGCATCGTCCCGACGGCGCTCATCGGCGCCAGCCCGGCAGCCGTCGGCCTCGTCCTCTTCATCGTCGCCAACTTCGCCTACCAGGCGGCGCTCATCTACTACGACGCGACGTTGAAGTCGGTGAGCCATCCGGCGACCCGCGGGAAGCTGTCGGGCCTCGGGACCGGGATCGGCTACTGCGGGACGGTCTTCGTCGGGATCCTCATCTTCCTGCTCGACGTGCCGGTCGAGGACCGGTTCCGGCTGACGTCCGTCCTGTTCCTGCTGTTCGCGATCCCGATCTTCGTCTTCGTCCGCGAGCCGCGGATCGACGCCCAGCCGGCCATCACGGCCGCCGAGATCCGCGATTCGTTCGGGCAGCTCCGGCGGTCGATCGCGCACGCGCGTGAGGTCCCCGGGCTCGGGCGGTTCCTCGTCGGGCGGTTCTTCTATTCCGATGCCGTCAACACGGTCATCGTGGTCATGAGCATCGTCACCACCGAGGTGTTCGGCCTGTCCGATCAGGACGCCGTGCTCGTCCTGTTGCTGCTGACGCTCGTCGCCATCGCGATGAGCTTCGTCTGGGGAGCCCTGGCCGATCGGCGCGGTCCGAAGCAGACGCTCGTCTGGGTCCTCGCGTCGTGGGCGGTCGGACTCGTGCTGGGCGGCATCGCCATCGGCTTCGGACCGTCGGGGTTCATCCCCTTCCTCATCGCCGGCGCGATCCTCGGGTCCGGCCTCGGCGGCGTCCAGGTCGCGGACCGGGTGCTCATGGTGCGCCTCTCACCGCCCGACAGGATCGGCGAGTTCTTCGGGATCTACGGGCTCGTCGGCAAGGGATCGCAGGTCGTCGGCCAGCTGCTCTACGGACTGATCCTGTTCCTGTTCCTCGATTCGTTCGGTGACGGCGCGTACCAGCTCGCTGTCCTCAGCCTCCTCGGCACGATGCTCGTCGGGCTGTGGCTCATCTGGCCGGTGCGGGACGACTGGGCAGGATCCGGCGAGTCGTTGCTGCCTGCCGGGATGGGTCCGGTCGCACCGCCGGAGCGGCTCGCGCCAGCGGGAGCACCGCTCGACCCTCGCTAGCGTCGGTCCCCGTAACCGCCGGGATGGGCCCGGCGCCAGGCCCAGGCCGATCCCACCATCTCCTCGAGAGTCGGTCGGGCCGGACGCCAGCCGAGGACTTCTGCCGCGCGCGTGGACCGGGCGACGAGGACTGGCGGATCGCCGGCCCGGCGAGGCCCGACACGGAACGGGATCGCAGCTCCGACCGCGCTCTCGGCGGCGGTGAGTACCTCCCTGATCGAGAACCCTCCGCCGTTCCCGAGATTGCAGACCAGCGGCTCGTCCGTGCGAGCGTCGCCGGGCGCGGTCGCGTCGAGGGCCCGAAGGTGGGCGTCCGCGAGGTCCGCGACATGGATGTAGTCGCGGATGCATGTCCCGTCGGGAGTCGGGTAGTCGTCGCCGAAGACGGTCAGCTCAGTCGACTGCTCGACGGCGGCCAGGACGTTGGGGATCAGATGCGTCTCGGGATCATGGACCTCGCCGAGCGTTTCGGTCGCTCCGGCCACGTTGAAATAGCGGAGGCTCACGCTCCGGAGCCCATAGGCCTGGCCGTACCACGCCAGGGCGACTTCGAACGTCCGCTTCGATTCGCCATACGGGTTGATGGGCTTGAGCGTCGCGTCCTCGGGGATCGGCGTCTCGGCCGGGACGCCGTAGACCGCCGCCGTGGACGAGAAGACGATCCGGTCGACTCCTGCCGCACGCGCGGCTTCGAGCAGGGCGATCCCGCCAGCGACGTTGTCGCGGTAGTACTTCCCCGGGTCCACGATGGACTCGCCGACGAGCGAGCGAGCGCCGCAATGGAGGATCGCCTCGATCCCGTCGTTCCGCAGCAGGCTCGTGACGGCGTCGCGGTCCGTGTAGGTCCCCGCTCGCAGGGTTGCGCCGTCGGCGACAGCGCCGCGGTGGCCCGTCGTGAGGTCATCGAGAACGACAACCTCGTGTCCGGCGGCAAGCAGCGCTTCGACCGAGACAGAGCCGACGTAGCCCGCTCCACCCGTGACCAGGATCTTCGTCATGCTCGCAACGATAGCGGTGCAGGTCAGGACAGGTCGCGGCGGACCGTGTGGCTGATCGAGCGGGCCACATACCCGAGCCTCGTGTTCACGAGCTGCATCGCCGCGTTGCCGTCCTGCGTCCACGTCACGAGCTCGCGGATCCCCTGCGCGGCCGCCCACGCGAGCTGGCGACGTTTCATCGCCGTCGCGAGGCCCCTGTTGCGCCAAGCTCGATCGACGACGGTCAAGCCGTTCTCCGCTCGCGTGTCGTCGTCGTTCCACGCCTGCAGACCCGCGTAGCCCACGACCTCACCATCGGCGAGCGCCACGATCGAACCGCCAGGGAGAGTCGCCTCGTCGCGCAGCCATTCGTCGATCGAGATCCATGCCGGTCCGGTCGCAAGCACCAGGTCCGCGAAGCCCTGCTCGGCGAGCGGATGGGCGCGACGCAGGAGGTCGGGGTCGTCCGCCACGGTGGTGAAGTCGACTCCCGGAAACGACGGCGGGGCGGGCTCGTCGGCCGCGACTGTGCGAACGAGCTCGACCTGGCGGTCGACTTCCTCGAAGCCGTGATGGATGGCGAACGCCAGCGACCCGTCGTCCTGTGCGTGCGACGCCAAGGACCGCCGCCCCGCAGCCAACTGGATCTCGAGGATCGCCGCGAGCAGGGCCGAGCCGAAGCCGCGCCGCCGGTGCTCCACCAGGACCCTGGGCATCACGAATCCGTCTGCAAGGTTCGAGTCGCTCGCCACACCGTGACCGAGGACTTCACCACCCACCTCGCCGAGCAGGTAGACCCGCTGGGCACCCGACGCTCGGAGCTGTTCGACGGTCCCGATCGGCTCGTCGGGCAGCACGAGGCGGCGAACCCGATTCCACGCTGCAAGGTCGGCGTCGGACTGCGCCCGGCGGACGGTGATGTCAGGCATGGCGGCGACGGTACACAATCCGAGCGGAGGTGAGTGAATGAAGCTCGGTGTGATCGTCCCGCAGGGGTGGGTCGGCGAATACGACGGCTGGGAACCGCAGGATGCGTGGCGGCGGACGACGGAGGTCGCGGGGCAGGCCGAGCGGCTCGGGTTCGAGTCGCTCTGGCTGTTCGACCACTTCCACACCGTCCCGCGCCCGACCGACGAGATCACGTTCGAGTCGTTCACCTCGCTCGCGGCACTGGCCGCGCTCACCGATCGCGTCCGGCTGGGCCACATCGTCATCTGCACGGCATTTCGGAACCCGGCCCTCACGGCAAAGATGATCTCGACGATGGACACCGTGAGCGGCGGGCGGATGGAGCTCGGGATCGGCGCCGGCTGGAAGCGCGACGAGTGGCTGGCCTACGGCTATGGGTTCCCCGAGACGCCCGAGCGATTGGCGCGCCTTCGTGACGACCTCGGCGTGATCAGCGCGATGCTCGAGGGCGACAAGCACGCGCACGCGAGCTACGAAGGCCGCTACGCGTCCGTCACGGATGCGATCAATGTCCCCAAGCCGATCCAGCAGCCACGGGTCCCGATCATGGTCGGTGGCAACGGCCAGAACGTGACGTGGCGACTCGCCGCTCGATACGCGGACGAGCTGAACGTGGACGGGATGTCGCCCGCGGACGTCGTGGCAGCGCTCCCCGTCGTCGCCGCACGGTGCGAGGAGGTCGGCCGCGATCCAGCGACCCTGCCCGTCTCGGTCCATATCTGGGCAGAGACGTTCAAGCAGACGGGCCAGGCTCGAACGGATCTCCTCGGCGAGTTCCGGGACGCGGGGGTCAGCCGAGCCATGGGTCTCGTCAGGGATTCGACGACGACGGATGAGGCGCTCGAGTCTCTCGTCGAGGATGCTCGCGCGGCCGGGGTCGAGTTCGACTGAGAGGGATCCGGGGGGTCAGTGCCGCCGGAACAGCCAGTCGAGGAACGAGCGCCGTCGGCGGGGCGGGGCGATGGGCGGGGCCCCCGACGGCGCCGCCGAGGACCTGGCCGCGGGTGACGCGGGAGTTGGTTCTGGTTCCGGGACCGGTCTAGACGCCGGTTCGGATTCGGACTCCGGTTCGGATTCGGGTTCAGGCTCGCGCGCTTCCTCGCGCTCAGGTTCGAGCTCGCGCTCAGGTTCCGGCTGGGGCTCGGGCTCCGGCTGGGGCTCGGGCTCCGGCTGCGGCTCGGGCTCGGGCTCCGGCTGCGGCTCGGGCTTCGGCTGCGGCTCGGGCTTCGGCTGCCGCTCGGGCTCCGGCTGCGGCTCGGGTTCAGGCTGCCGCTCGGGTTCAGGCTGCGGCTCGGGCTCGGGCTCCGCCTCCGGCTCGGGCTCCGCCTCCGGCTCGGGCTCCGCCTCCGGCTCGGGCT
>JBJMMQ010000044.1:0-3287 GCA_045804705.1 Chloroflexota bacterium | reverse complement strand
CCTTGCGTGGTAAACGCCGCTCGTCGAATGCACACAGCCTAGCGTCACTCGGCGCACGGCCCTGTTCTCGCAGGGTGATGCAGGTTACGGTGCACGACATCCCCCAGCACGGAGGACACCACCGATCAGGGCCCTGGGGTGGAGCCCGGTGCCATCTGCAACGCCGAACCCGACGCCGATAGCGAGGGAGGTCGCCAGTGGAGATCGTTGTCACCGGCCGGAACGTCGAAGTGCCGGATCATTTCCGAGTCCACGTCGCCGAGAAGGTCGCCCGCCTGGAACGGTACGACCACAAGATCGTCGGCCTGGAGGTCGAGCTGTTCCACGAGCGCAACCGGCGCCAACTCAAGAGCTGCCAGCGCGTGGAGATCACCGGACGCGGATGTGGGCCGGTCGCCCGTGCCGAGGCCACCGCCCAGGACTTCTACGCCGCCCTCGACGGCGCCGTCGCCAAGCTCGAGGCACGCCTGCGCCGCTCGCACGACCGCCGTCGCATCACCTCGCGCCGCGCCCGCGTGGCAGTGGTTGCGCGCGCAGGCACGCAGACCGCGCTCCTCGACGAGATGCCGCCGCTCGAGATGGACATCCCCGGACCACGCGGCCACGACCACGACCGCTACCTCATGGACGAGGCCGAGCAGCGTCCCGGTCGCGTCGTCCGGCACGAGGCGCACACCGCCGAGCCCATGACCGTCGACGACGCGCTGTCCCGCATGGAGCTCGTCGGCCAAGACTTCTACCTGTTCGCCGACGCCGACAGCGGTGAGCCGAGCGTTGTATACCGCCGCAAGGGCTACGACTACGGCGTGATCCGCCTGGCGCACTGAGGTCACCGCTCCCAGCCATGAGGGCCCCGACGTCGCGACGCGGCGTCGGGGCCCTTCGCTACCCTGAGGTGGTCGGACGTGCGTACTCCGGCACCCGGCTGCATCACCGCGACGGGTGGCCGCAACTTCGAGCGAGGTCTTGCCGTGACGCTGCTGAACCGCCTGCTCCGTGCCGGTGAGACGAAGCTCGTCAAACGGCTCGCCAGGATCGCTGCGCACGTGGACGACCTCGAGCCGGAGTTCCAGTCGCTGACCGACACCGAGCTGCGCGAGAAGACCGAGGAGTTCCGCAAGCGCTACGCCGACGGCGAGACCCTCGACGAGCTGCTGCCCGAGGCCTTCGCCGCGGCCCGCGAGGCCGCGGTCCGCACCATCGGCCAGCGGGCGTTCACCGTCCAGCTCATGGGCGGCGCCGCGCTGCACCTGGGCAACATCGCGGAGATGAAGACCGGTGAGGGCAAGACGCTCACGTCGGTGTTACCCGCCTACCTCAACGCACTGTCCGGCGACGGTGTGCACCTGGTGACGGTCAACGACTACCTGGCCAAGCGCGACGCCGACAACATGGGCCGCATCCACCGCTTCCTCGGCCTCGAGGTCGGCGTGATCCTGTCCCAGATGCCGCCGGCCGAGCGGCGCGAGCAGTACGCCGCGGACATCACCTACGGCACGAACAACGAGTTCGGCTTCGACTACCTGCGCGACAACATGGTGTTCTCGCTGGAGCAGCGGGTCCAGCGGGAGCACGCCTACGCCATCATCGACGAGGTGGACTCGATCCTCATCGACGAGGCCCGGACCCCGCTCATCATCAGCGGCCAGGCCGAGGAGTCCGCGGACCTGTACTTCACCTTCGCCCGGCTCGTGCCCCGGATGAAGGAGCGGCCCGAAGGCGAGGAGGAGGGCGGCGACTACTTCATCGACCTGAAGGACCGGGCGGTCTCGCCGACCGAAGAGGGTGTCGAGAAGATGGAGGGCTGGCTCGGGGTCGAGAACCTGTACGACGCCGACCCGCGCCTCGCCCGCCACTTCGAGCAGGCCCTGAAGGCACACGCGCTCTACAAGCGCTACCGCGACTACATCGTCAAGGATGGCGAGATCGTCATCGTCGACGAGTTCACAGGTCGCCAGATGCCCGGCCGCCGCTGGAGCGAGGGTCTCCACCAGGCCGTCGAGGCGAAGGAGGGTCTCCGCGTCCAGCGCGAGAGCGTCACCCTCGCCACCATCACCTTCCAGAACTACTTCCGCCTGTACGACAAGCTCTCGGGGATGACCGGCACGGCGATGACCGAGGCCGAGGAGCTGTTCAAGATCTACAAGCTCGAGGTCGTGGCCATCCCGACCCACCGCGAGATGATCCGCGACGATTTCTCGGACCTCGTCTACCGCGACGAGCCGGCCAAGTTCAACGCGGTCATCGACGAGATCGTCGAGATGACCGAGGAGGGCCGCCCGGTCCTGGTGGGCACGGTCACGGTCGAGAAGTCCGAGATGCTCTCGACGATGCTCAAGCGCCGTGGCATCAAGCACGAGACGCTCAACGCGAAGTTCCACGAGAAGGAATCGGGCATCGTCGCGCAGGCGGGACGGTCGAGCGCGGTCACCATCGCGACCAACATGGCCGGCCGTGGCACGGACATCCTCCTCGGCGGGAATCCGGCAGGTCTCGCTTCGGAATCGCTCCACAAGAAGGGTCTGAACCCGGCCGAGGTGGACGCCGCGACGTACGAAGCGGCTCTCGCCGAGGCGAAGGCGATCACGCAGGAGGACCACGACCGCGTCGTGGCGGCAGGCGGCCTCCACATCATCGGCACCGAACGCCACGACTCGCGACGCATCGACAACCAGCTCCGCGGCCGTGCCGGTCGTCAGGGTGACCCGGGATCATCCCGCTTCTACCTGTCTCTCGACGATGACCTGATGAAGCGCTTCGCGAGCGAACGGGTGACCGGACTGATGGAGCGCCTGGGCCTCGACGACGATGTCGCCATCGAGTCGCGGATCGTGTCGAAGACCATCGAATCGGCGCAGAGCCGCGTCGAGGGCTTCAACTTCGACATCCGCAAGCGCGTCGTCGAGTACGACGACGTCATCAACAAGCAGCGCGAGACCATCTACGCCGAGCGCGACAAGGTCCTCAACAACGAGGACCTGACCGAGACGGTCCAGTCGTTCCTCGACGACGAGGTCGAGTCGCTCGCCGAGAGCCATCTCGTCGGTGAGGACCCCGGCGAGTGGAACCTCGAGGGACTGTCCGCGGCGCTCGTCGCGATGGGGCTCTCGGGCGAGGGCACATCGGCCGACGACCTCTGGGAGCTGCGCAGCCGCGAGGCGATCATCGACCACGTGCGCGACCTCGCCGACGAGACGCTCGCCGCCAAGGCCGCCGAGGTCGGCGAGGAGGACTGGAAGACCGTCGAGCGGCTGGTCCTCATCAGGACCATCGATTCGCTCTGGGTC
>JBJMMQ010000043.1:0-4439 GCA_045804705.1 Chloroflexota bacterium | reverse complement strand
CCGCCTCACCCGCGATGACCGACTCCCACTCGAAGCCGATGCCCGTCGCATCGAGCACGCGGGTCGTCGCCTCCGCCAGCTCGGGCCCGATGCCGTCGCCGGGGATCAGGGTGACTCGGTGGGTCATGCGGCCATTCTAGCCACCGAGACTGGGCGGTGGCGGCCGGCTCACCCTGGACGAGCCGGCCGCAGGCGCCCTATTTGCGGATCGGTTGCCACACCGCCGAAGTGCCGGTATCCGTCACGTTCGTCGCGAGGCCGATGACGATCGGGGAGCCCGTGCCGTCAGCGAGGAACGACACGACGGAACCGCCCGCGATGTCGTGGGCGATGACACGGGTCCCGTCCGGCGACCACGACGCCGGGCCGCAGAATGCCTTCGTCGCGAGATCCGGGTAGGTCTGGCAGGTGTCCGTGAAGGAGGCGTAGGGCCGGACCTTGGTGATCCGCTCGGCGAGGACGTCGGCGGTCGAGACGACAACGGTCCCGTCCGTCCAATAGCTGATCCGAGTCGCGTCCGGCGACCACGTCGGCCAGAAGCCGTCGTCGATCACGGTTTCCTTCTTCGCGGCGACGTCGTAGAGCGAAACGACGTTCCCGGGCCGGGTCAGCAGGAGTCGCCTGACGGCAGGATCCGGCGCCCAGCTGATGCCAGCCGGCGCCGACGCGTCGAGATCCGCGAGGGTCTCTAGGCCGGTGCCGTCGGGCTTGACAAGATGGATCGTCCCGGTCTGGTTGGCCGCGGCCGGTGGCGAGCTGATGAATGCGATCGAGGCGCCATCCGGCGACCAGACGGGTGACCAGAGGTACCGAGTCTTGGCGAGGCCCTGGATCGGGATCTCCCGAGTCCGCGACCCGTCCGCAGCGGCAACCACGATGTGATCGCGCGTGCCGTCAGTGGCCGCGAAGGCCACCTGCGTCGCGTCCGGCGACCAGCTGGCTGGACTCCCGATGTCGACGGTGCCGTCAGGGGAAGGCAGGGTGACGACCTTGCCTCCGTCGAGGGTCAGGATCTGCGCCGTGGGCGGGGTCGTGTGGACGATCATCGCCAACCGCCTTCCATCGGGAGACATGACGAGGTCGTGGGCGGAGTTCCCGATGTCGGCGACGACCTTCGCGTCAGTCCCATCGGCGGCGTAGCTCCGGAGAGCGGCCCCGTCCGCGACGAGGATCCGGCCGTTGTCTGCGAGGCCGAAGGCCGGGGCCGGCGAGCGAAGTGCGCCGACGAAGAGCGCGACACCCATCGTCGCGAGAAGCAAGGCGACCAGGACGGCGAAGACGATCAGGGGTCTCGGAGCCGTCATGCGGCCCTGGAAGCGGGTCACGGTATCCATGGGGAGCCACCTTTCCGGGCTCGACCATGCCGCTCGCTGTCGTTCCGTGCTGGTCCGTCGGAGGACGGCATCGAGGTGCTCGGGCACGCGATGCTCGGCGTCGGCGTGGAGCCAGTCGGAGATGAGATCGTCGAAGCGATCGGTGCGGTTCATGCGGGACGTCCTTCGGGGATGTCGGCTCCCGGTCGTGCGTCCGCGTCGAGGGCCGCTCGCATCTGGCGAAGGCCGCGATACAGACGTGACTTGGTGGTGCCCAGCGGGATCCGCAGCGTCACGGCGACCTCCGGCAACGGCAGGTCGAGGTAGTGATGCAGAACGATGACCGCCCGCTCGTCAGGGTCGAGTCGCACGAAGGCGCGTTCGAGCTGGTCGCGGTCGGCGATCGCCGACGACGCGTCGGCGACGAAAGGGATGTCGGAGATGTCGTTTACGTCGAGCTCGAATCGACTCCGTCGCGTCCGACGGATCTCGTCGATACAGGCGTTGACGACGAGCCGACGCAGCCAGGCGTCGAACCGGTCCGGGTCGCGCAGCGTGGGCAGATCACGCCAGGCACGAACGAGCGCGTTCTGGACGGCGTCCGTCGCGCGATCGGCATCCCGAAGCATCAGCCAGGCGGTCGCATCGAGGCGGGAGATCGCGGCGCCTGCCAGCTCGGCGAAGGCGTCATGATCGCCTCTCCGCGCTCGCTCCACGAGGTCTCGCGTCATCACGGCCCTCAGGCGGTGGCGCGACTCACGTAGCCGCGCTCACCGAGTATGGCGTCCGCGACTCACTCAACGGCTTCACTTTCGGGCGTCAGGCGCGAATGAGACCCGGTCCGTCCTGACGTTCGAGCCGGGTCTCGGTGGCGACGGGCTCCGAGTCAGGGCGCCAGCCGCTGGATGTCTGCGAAGGACAGATCGCCCCTGGTGAGTACCGACCCAGGCGACCCGTCGATCGGGAGCATCCGCACCACTCCTTCCTCGCCGTAGTCGACCACGACGGCCGATCCATCCGGCGTGAAGATCCAATTGATGTCCCCCGACGGATACGGCACGCTCGGACCGAGCGGTGTCCCCGTCCCTGAGCCATCGGCCGGGGCGACCACGAACTGGAAGGCGTCGTTCACGTGGTTGCCTCGTACGTACCCGATCTGGCGCCCATCCGGGGAGAAGGACGGGGTGCCCCACTGCTGCGTAAAGACCTCGGGGGCTGGGAGCACCCTGTCAACACCGGTCCGCAGGTCGAGGACGTGGATCTCCGCGACAGGACCGCTGGCGCTGTAACTCACCTCCGATCCGTCCGGCGCGACCGCGAGGTTCCCGTAATCGAATTCATCGGTCGCCGGTCTGGTGGAGATCTGTCGAAGGCCGGTCCCGTCGGGATGGACCGCCCAGATCCCCGGCGGGGACTCCATAGGCGTGTCCTGTCCGGCTCGGAAGACGATCTCGCGTCCGAGCGGCGGCAACCATGACAGGAAATGGGCCGGCCGCCCCACGTCCAGGGTCGTCAGCCCGGTCCCGTCGACGTTCACGACGTTGATGACACCTGGCGCCTTCGCGGTCTTGCGAGACAGGAAGGCGATCTGTCTGCTGTCCGGTGACCAATCGGCCCAGTCGAGGCCCTGCACGTACGGCGTCAACACGCGGATCGCAGTCCCGTCGGCATTCGCGACAGCGAGACTGAGACCTTGGGCGTCGCCGGCAGCGGTGGCGGCTCCCCGGAGGAACATCAACTTGGTCCCGTCTCGCGAGAAGGCCGGGCCGAAATCGAAGGTTTCGCCCGCGACCAGCAGCCGCTCGGCATGCGTCGCGCTATCCACGGCGTAGATGTCGCCATCGTGACTTGAGACGATGGCCCCGTTTCTGGCGGGACCGAACGGCGCGGGGAGGCGTTGGCGGGAGCCAACCCACAGGGCGGCCGCGCCGACCGCGACGATCAGCCCGATCACGACGAGGAGCCACGCGGTCCGTGGCGCGGGAGCAAAGCGCAGCGTCGTCTGCATGGGGAGCCACCTTTCTCGGCTCGACCACCACGGTCGCTGACGTGTCCGGATCGTCCGAGCGAGCGCCTCGTCGAGGTAGCCGGGCACGCCGTGCCCTGCCTGCTCGTCGAGCCAATCGATCAAGGTCCGGTCGAAGCCATCGAGCTGCGTCATGCGAATCGGCCCTCCGGGACATCGGCCGTGGGACGCGCGTCGGCGTCCAGGCCGGCTCGCATGGCGTGGAGCGCCCGGTGGAGACGGGATTTCGCCGTCCCTAACGGGATCCCAAGAACAGCGGCGACTTCGGGCAGTGGTAGGTCGAGATAGTGATGAAGGACGATCAGGGCACGCGCCTCTGGTTCGAGACGGCTGAAGCCGCGCTCGAGCTGGTCGCGATCCGTGACGGACGACGTCATGTCGTCCGTGGTGTGAAGGTCGATCGGCGTCAGTTCCACGTCGACACGATGGCGTCGCAGCCGGCGCGCCTCATCGATGCAGGCGCGGTAGAGCAAGCGGTTGAGCCAGGCGTCGAAGCGATCGGCGTCGCGCAAGGTCGGCAGCCCACGCCAGGCCCGGACGAGGGCCTCCTGGACGGCGTCTTTCGCGCGGTCAGGGTCGCGCAGGATGAGCCGGGCGGTGGCATCCAGCCGGAAGAGCGCGGCGTCCGCAAGCGCAGCGAAGGCGTCATGATCGCCCCGTCGCGCTCGCTCCACGAGTTCCTGCTGCATCTCACCCTCGGCGGTGGCACGACCGACATGGCCGCGCTCACCGAGTATGGCGAGGCCACCGCCCCGGTTCGTTCCAACAACGTCCGGCGGGCGAGGCGACGCGGTACCATCGCCCTCCCGTATCGCGCACGAGGAGCCGACGCCGTCCGTGAAGATCCAGGAAGCCGACGCGAAATCCCTCCTCGTCGCCCAGGGCCAGCCAGTGCCGGCTTGGGAGGTCGCCTACTCCGCCCCCGAAGCTCGGACAGCTGCGGAGAGGATCCTCACCTCGGGCTCGTCGGCCGTCGTCATCAAGGCGCAGGTCCTCGTCGGAGGTAGCGGCAAGGCGGGCGGCGTGAAGCTCGCGTCCGACGCACACGAGGCGGAGCGGATCGCGGGCCAGATCCTCGGCATGGACATCAAGGGCAACAC